>JAZUAZ010000139.1:0-17474 GCA_045638245.1 Acutalibacteraceae bacterium
AGCTCTTGTGGTGTTGAGACCTACAAGCCAGTCTGCCTCTGCTCTTGCCTGAGCGGATTTGTAAAGGTTATCGTAATCCTTGGCGGGCTTGAGATTTTTAAAGCCGTCCTTGATTGCTTTGTCAGTCTGGGAGGAAATCCACAGTCGGTAGGCGGGCTTTTTGCAGCCTGCTTTTGTCATAATCCAACGTGCAACAAGCTCACCCTCACGTCCCGCATCGGTTGCGATAACGAGGGAGTCAACATCGGGACGCTTCATAAGAGCCGATACGGCTCTGTATTGCTTGGAGGTCTGCTTGATGATAACAAGCTTCATTTTATCAGGGAGCATGGGAAGGTCATCCATCTCCCACTTTTTATATCTTTCGTCGTAAGCGTCCGGGTCTGCGAGGGTTACAAGATGACCGAGTGCCCAGGTGATGATGTACTTGTCACCTATGATGCATCCGTCACCCTTGCCCTTGCAGCCGAGTACTCTTGCGATATCCCTTGCTACCGAAGGCTTTTCGGCAAGTACTAATTGTTTTCCCATATTATTTACCTCATTTTATAACTGAAAGGCAGCAGCCTTTTTCGTTGAATTTTTCTTTTATTACCTTTTCAACCTCTTGCTTTGTAACTGACTTGTAAAGGTCGAGAGTATCAAACAGACCAAAGCCATTGAAATAACTGTCAACAAGATTGCTTGCAAGTGAGTCGGTATCATTAAAGAAGAATACATCCTTGCCATACATTCTCTTGAGAGAGATTTCAAAATCCTCATCGGATATACCCTCTGCCTGAATTTTCTTAATCTGAGCGGTTATTTCGTCACGTACCTTTTCGGGATTGTTGCTTTCACCGCTTATGAGAAGGCAGGAGAAGCCTCTGCCATTGAAATACTCCTTACCGAAGGAGCTGTTGATAAGTCCTTCGTCGAGAAGTCTGCAGTAAAGAGGGGAGACCTTACCGAGAAGCACGTCAAGAGCGAGATTTGTCACAAGGTTGTCTCTTGCCGTGTTGTTTTCTGCGGGTGTGCATTTATATCCGATTGCGAATTTCGGCATATCAACACCCATATTCTCCTCGGTATAATCAGTAACTGCACTGTCGCTTTCCTCGGGAATAATCTGCTCGTAATAAACGGGCTCTTCCTTTTTGAGTATCTTATCTGCAATTGCGATAACCTCATCCTTTTTTACGTTACCCGCAACGGCAAGAGCCATATTTGAGTTGTTATAGAAGGTGCGGTAGCAATTATAAAGAAGCTCTGCATTTATTTCTGCGATTGATTCAACGGTGCCCGCAATGTCGATGCGTACGGGGTTATTGTGATAAAGACCTCTGAGCAGATTGAAAAGCACCTGCCAGTCGGGATCATCCTGATACATTCTTATTTCCTGACCGATGATTCCCTGCTCCTTCTGTACTGTTTCCTCGGTGAAATAGGGAGCCTTTACAAAGTCGAGAAGAATCTCGAGATTTTCGTTGAAGCTGTCCGCACACTGAAAAAGATAGCAGGTGCGGTCAAAAGAGGTGAAGGCATTTGCCGATGCTCCTGTTTTTGCGAAACGCTCGAAGGCATCAAGCTCCTCACTTTCGAAAAGCTTATGTTCAAGGAAATGCGCAATTCCCTCGGGTACACTTGTGTAGTTTTCCTCACCCCTTATTCTGAAGCAGGTGTCAACAGAGCCGTATTTTGTGCCGAACATAGCAAAGGCACCCGAGTAATCAGGCTTTTCCATAACGAAAATCTTAAGTCCCGAGGCGTGGTCAATTTCATAGTACTCTTCGCCTAAAAGTTCATTTTTAATAAGCTTTTCCATTTATTCCGCCTCACTTTCAAGTATAAATACAGTGTCCTCTGTGACCATATTTGCCGCAACGATGATTTCCTCACGGCTTACATTCTTCATCATAGCTGCACATTCATCGGGAGTCATGAATTCTCCTCTGTTACAATAGAGAGTTGCCCACATATCAATGTAAAGCACGCTGTCAGAGAAGGATTTGTATGAATCGGTGATGCTCAGCTTTGCCTGTTCGATGATTTCATCACTGAAGTCACCTCTTCTTACTGCGTCAAGCTCGTTTCTTATGGCGTCAAGAGCCTTGTAAGCGTTTTCTGTTTCAACGCCGCTTTCAACAGTGATAATGCCCTTTGAGTCAATGAGTCTTGCGGAGCAGTAGTAGCAAAGGCTCATTTTTTCTCTTACATTCATAAAGAGCTTTGAGAAGGTACCGCTGCCGAAGATGGCGGTCATTATCTTAATGGCAGGGAAATTATCTGCCTCATATGTCATACCTGCTCTCATACCGATGACAAGCTTACCTTGTTTTACCTTCTGCTTTTCTGTGACAGTTCTGCTTTCGTATGCCTCGGAAATAAATTCTGTGCGGATTTCCTTTATGTTCTCGTCTTTTCTGCCGAGCGAGTTAAATCGGTCGGAGAAAATCCTTTCCGCTTCGGTTTTATCGAAGCTTCCGGTAATATTTATTTGTATCGGACAGTTAAAAATCATATCCTTCCATACTCTTAAAAGCTCCTCACCGTCAAGAGCAGATATGATGTCTTTGTTTCCTAATCTGTCAGTACCGTAAAGCTCATCACGGCACATTTCTTCCGTCATACGTGTAAGAGCGTACACTCGCTTGTCATCTTTTTCGCTGTCGATTTTCTCTATCAGCAGTCTCTTTTCTCTTGCCGCATTTTCATCTTTGAAGCCCTTCGGGGTAATATCGGGCTTAAGAAAAGCATCAAGAAGAAGGTTTATGCCTTCGTTTAGTATCTTTTCACCCCTGAGAGCAAAGCGGTCGTCAAGGCAGGTAAGCACCAGAGAAAGTACCTGAGCCTCACCAATTTTCTTTACCGAAGCGGAAAGTCCTGCACCGTAAAGTGAAGCAAGCTTACGGTTCATTTCGTATACGGTGGGATAATCTTTGCCTGTACGGGCAAGAAGATGTATGAGCAGAGCTCTTGCAGAAGTGTCACCGTCAAGTGGTGCGGTTATATTAAGTGAAACAACGGCATTTTTGAACTGTGCCGTGTTGTGGGTAAAAAGTCTTACGCCTGGTGCGATATTTTTTCTTTCCATAAGTGTTCTCCTTCTGTGAGAATATTATCTTTTTTATTATAGCATAAACACCGTGCGATATGCAATCGCAGATTTTCAATATTTTTAATAAAAGGGTAACAATTCTATTTGAGAACATAATTGACACAGAAAAGAAAAACTGATATGATAAATGCATAATGTTTACAGAGGTGTTTTAAATGAAAATAGTAGCTAAAAAGCTGATGGCGTTTTTACTTGCCGTTTTAATTATCTGCGGTACCTTTTCTTTCGGTGCATCTGCCGCTAATGAAGAGAAGATTGTGGCAAGAGTGTCTGTAATCTGCCTTGTGAGAAACCCGGGTCACGTGTGGATATATGTTGAAAACCTTACAAATAAATCTGTGAAGGTGGGAGCGTATACACTTGCTAAAAAGGACGGCGTTTCCGTCGGTACCTTCGGACCTACAAGATATGACGGTTACGGTATATATTATAATGTTGAGTCCTACTGCCAGACAGAGTACGGTATGAGCGGATACCGCTCTCTCACTGAGGATCTTACTGCATCCGAGCTTGAGACACTCAGTAACGGTATACTTTCTTACAGAAACAGTTGGGGACCCTTCCGTAACTGTGTTGCCTTTGCCGCACAGATGTGGAACCTTGTTTCCGAAAAGAGGCTTTCCAATCTTATTTTCCCTGCCTTCACCAATATACAGTTGTTTTTCAAGGGCAGTGTGACTGATGCTCCGGTACAGAAAGAGGTAAGTGCCGATGAGGTCTACAGAATGAAGGGCAACGGAAAAAATGCTTATCTTGAAAATGTAAGAGAGATTTCTCTCAGAGATCTTAAATAAACCCTTGCGGTATATGCGGCGTGTCCGTGTATACCGCTTTTGTTTTTATATTTGTAATCTTTTGTTTAATTTTATTTTAGGTTTATGTGATAATATTTTATCTGTCAGTGAATCTGTACATTTTTGCCGAATGTCAGCACGGATAAGGGAGGTAATATCCGCAAGTGCTGTTTTTATGGTAAAAATTAACAATGTTAAAATGACGAAAAAACCCTATCAAAACTGATGTTTGGGACTAAAAATGACAAAAAAATCTCTGAGAAGTCTGTAAAAGCAAAAAAATATATAAAAAATTCTCAATTTTATATTGCAAAATGACTATAACTTTTGTATAATAGCAAATGTGACAATCGTCAAAATATCCAATTCAGTGCAAAAAAAGAAGTTGGGGGCAATTATAAATGTCTAACAGATTATTTCAGGGAATTATTCATCAGATGAAGGATGCTATCGACAGAACTATCGGTGTTGTTGATGCAAGCGGAACTATCGTGTGCTGCAGTGACCTTATGAGAATAGGTGAAACCGGTGTTGTCGATATGAAGGAGGTTCTTGCAAACGGTGAGATCAAGGTTATAGGAGGAAAAACCTTCCTTGCAATCAGTGCACAGAATCATCCTGACAGTGCAATTTTCGTTGACGGAAACGACGAGAATGCCAAGAACTACGCAAAACTTATTTCTATTTCATTAGGCGGAATCAAGCAGTACTATGATGTGAAATTTGACAGAAGCAATTTTATCAAGAACGTAATTCTTGACAACATTCTTCAGGGTGATATATATCTCAAAACAAGAGAGCTCGGTTTCAATAATGAGGTTTCACGCTGCGTGCTTCTCATAAGAACCGCAGAAAGATCAGAAGTTTCCGTAAGTGAGACTGTACAGAATCTCTTCCCTGATAAGAACAAGGATTTTGTTATCAACATAAATGAAACAGACATAGCTCTTGTCAAGGAGGTCCGTCAGGGCAACGAAATCAAGGACCTTGAAAAGCTTGCAAGAAGCATTGTTGATTCACTTCATACTGAGTTTTATATCAACTCAATTATCGGTATCGGTACCATCGTAACAGGTATCAAGGAGCTTCCCCGTTCCTTCAAGGAATCACAGATAGCTCTTGAGGTAGGAAAGGTATTTGATACTGAAAAAACAATCGTTACTTACGAAAATCTCGGTATAGCACGTCTTATTTATCAGCTTCCCACAACACTTTGTGAGATGTTCCTCAAGGAAATTTTCAAGAAGGGCTCAATTTCCGGTCTCGACCACGAAACACTCTTTACAATTCAGAAATTCTTTGAGAATAATCTTAACGTTTCAGAAACGTCAAGAAAGCTGTTTGTTCACAGAAATACCCTTGTTTACAGACTTGAAAAAATCAAGAAGCTCACAGGACTTGACCTGAGAGAATTTGATGATGCTATTGTTTTCAAGGTTGCACTTATGGTCAAGAAGTATCTTGACGCAAAGCCTATCAAATATTGATGAAAGTGATTTTGCCGGCATTTTTTGTCGGCTAAATCAGGTTGTATAAGGCTTTTATGCAACAAATTACAAAGAAAGAGGAACTTTATGATTGAATTCAGAAACGTCTCGATGAAATACAAAACGAACAATGCAATTGCCCTTGACAGAGTCAACGTCAAGATAAATGACGGCGAATTCGTTTTCATCGTAGGTGCATCGGGAGCGGGAAAAAGCTCCTTCCTTAACGTTATGATGGGTCAGGAGAAGGTTGACTCAGGTGAGGTTTATGTTAACTCTTATAACCTCAGAAAAATCAAGAAGAGAGAGCTTCCCTATCTCAGACGAATGCTCGGTATAGTTTTCCAGGATTTCCGTCTTATTCCCAAAATGACGGTTTACGATAATATCGCGTTCGCACTTCGTGTTATCGGTATGGGTGAAAGAAAAATAACCAAGAGGGTGCGATACGTTCTCAAGCTGGTTGACCTTTCCGAAAAGGCAAAGGATTTACCCCATCAGCTTTCTCAGGGTGAAAGACAGAGAGTTGCTATTGCAAGAGCTCTTGTCAACAATCCGGCAGTTATTATAGCTGACGAGCCCACAGGTAACCTTGACCCGGTTCTTTCGGGTGAAATAATGAGCCTCTTTGACAAAATCAATGCTCTCGGAGCAACCGTTGTTGTTGTTACCCATGACCTTGAGCTTGTCCGTCAGTTTGACCACAGAATAGTTACGATTGAAAACGGACGTATCGTTTCTGACATTCCCGCAAAGGCTACTGCATCCGTAACTGCAGTTCAGAAGGTACAGCCGGTGCAGGATTCTGCGGAGGAGTCTTATGATGAGGATGAAGCGCCTGAAGAGGACTCCGACGGCAATACAGAGAACATTGAAATTCATTATGATGAATATGATGATACCGACGCCACGGACGAAGGTACTATCGAAATTGATATCGACGAAATAAAAGAAAGTATGCAGGAGGGTTAAGAAATGGCAAAGAAAAAGAAAAAGTCCTCCGGCGGACTCAATACGTCCTATCTTACAAAAATGGGTGCCCACAATATGGTGGCTAACCGCAGTATGACAATTTCCTCAATAAGTGTTCTTACCGCGTGCCTTATGCTTATCGGTATATCGGTAGTGATACTTCTCAATATCCGTTCGCTTGTAAATGATGTTGAAAAGCAGAATGTTGTGGTAGCTTTTGTTCAGGACGGTTCTGATGATGCAACCGTTGCAAAGGTCGGTGCCGATCTTCAGACTATAGAAAACGTTGAGGCTGTTGAGTTTGTTTCAAAGGAAACTGCTTACAAGGAAACGCTTGAAGAGTTAGGGTCATCGCCTGACGAGCTTGAAGCTCACATTAACAATCCGATGCCGGACTCATACAGAGTAACGGTCAGAAATATTGAAGAATTTCAGGTTACACTCGGTGCTATAAAAGCAGTACCCAATGTTATGTACGTAAGAGAAAGTCAGGACCTTGTAAATCAGATTTCCACTCTTCAGAAATCAATAACCGCAATATGCATTATGATAGTTATTGTTCTTGCGGGTGTGTCTATGTTTATCATATCCAACACGATAAGAATGGCTATGGTATCAAGAAAAATCGACATTCAGGTTATGAAGAGCGTAGGTGCAACCAATACATTTATCCGCTGGCCCTTTATGATAGAGGGTATTATCATCGGTCTGATTTCCGGCGTACTTGCACTGGGACTTACTGTAGTGGTTGAAAAGGTTGAGGGTGAATCACTTCACGCACTTCTCGAGATGTTCGGAAGTAAGGCTGTTTCACTTCTTGATAAGCAGTATCTTTACATTCTGATAGGAAGCTATCTTATAGCCGGTATTGTAATCAGCTCATTCGGTACTCTTATATCAATAAGAAAATATCTCAGAAAAGAAGGCAGTGAAGCAAACGAAATAATATGATAGGGTTCGTACCCTGAAGAGGTAAATGAAATGAAAAGATTTATTTGTATTCTTCTCACTATGGTGCTGGCACTTACTGCAACGGTGTTTGCCTATTCCTTGCCCGAAAAGAAGGTAAATGCGGCAACAACCGATGAGCTTCAGGCTGAAATCAACAGACTTGATGAGGAAATCGAAGCAAACGAAGCAAAGCTTGAAGCACTTAAGCAGGACCAGGAAAAGCAGAAGGAATATCTTGAGGCTCTTGAGGAGCAGATGAAAACGGTTGAGGAAAAAGCAACCAATATTCAGATTCAGATTCAGACTCTCGACGAAGAAATAGGCGACCTTGATGATGAAATCAATCAGCTCAATCGCGAGATAGAGATGACAGAGCAGGAAATTATTGACACCGAGGCAAATATTGCAGCTTCAAGTGATGCTCTTGCACAGAGATTGAGAAGCTCCTATCTTTACGGTGAGGAAACCACCCTTGAAATATTTATGGGTGCAGATGACCTTGCAAGCTTTATGACGGGTCTCGAATTTATGAAACGAACAACCGAAAATGACAAGGCTATGATTGAGAGCTTTAAGACTCAGGTTGTGGAGCTGAACGAAGCAAAGACAGCTCTTGAAGAAAAGAGAACCGAGGTTAATGCAAAGCGAAGCGATCAGCAGGTGAAGCGTGATGAGCTCAGCGAAAAGGAGCAGGAGTACTACGAAACTCTTGATAAGCTTGAGTCACAGTATGCTGAAATCGAGCAATACCTTGAGTCTCTTGATAAGAACGGCGCATTATATGAGCAGTACATTAAGGAGCTCGAGGACGAAAAGGCTGCCGCTGACGCGGAAATTGACAGAATTTACAGTGAATACTACGCCACATCACTTCAGGCAAGCAATGCAAATCCAACTCCGGGCACAAGCGGGGGAAGCAGTAGCGCAGGCAAGGGTGATCCCTATGCATCAACTGCTGACTGGGCATGGCCTCTCGGCAATGAGTACTGTTACATAAGCAGTAAATACGGCTACAGAGATGCAAGTATCGGTGGTAACGCCTTCCATGGCGGACTTGATATCGCGGGCGGTTCGGGCAGACTTCACGGTAAGCCTGTTTATGCAACCCGTTCAGGTAAGGTTATCACTGCTATTACAAGTGACAGAGGCTACGGCATTTACGTAATCATCGACCACGGTGACGGATATTCGAGCCTTTATGCACATATGTCAGCAAGATATGTGTCAACCGGTGATACGGTAAATAAGGGCGATATGATAGGCAGAGTAGGTAACACCGGTAATTCAACAGGTGCCCACCTTCACTTTGAAATCCGTTTCTACGGTGACAAGCTTGATCCGCTGAGATTTGTAAGCAAGCCGTAATCATAAAAAAACAGAGGGGTAGATTTTCTGCCCCTCATATTGCATTAAAAAGGGGAGTTAATATGAACAGAAAGGTACCTTTGGGAATTACAATCGGTCTTGTGGCTTTTGTCCTTGCACTCTCATCAGTGCTCACTGCGGGTGTTGTTACAAGGCAGTACGATGAGCTTCTAGGCGGTATTCCCGAAAAGCTTGAAAGATACGGTATACTGGGTGAGCTTGACGAAATCATAAATGCAAACTACTACGGCAAAAATGATACGGAAGATATCGAAAGAGCTTTGGCTCAGGGATATGTAGAAAGTCTTGCGGACAACAATTCCGTTTATATGACTGCGGCAGAATACAAGACCTACCTTTCGGAAAGAAGCGGTAAAATTTCAGGTATAGGTATAAGCTATAAAAAAACTGCGGAAAATTATCTTGAACTCACATCCGTAAAAAAGGCTTCTCCTGCCTATGAGGAGGGCCTCAGAAAGGGAGATATAATAATCGGCTTCGACGGAATAATTCTCGATGCGGAAAATTACGCTCAGATGACTTCAAGACTTACCGATGATAAAGTAACAAGTGTCAACATAATTTATAAAAGAGCTGACACAGAGAATACAGTTAATGTTACCAAGGGCTACGAAGCCTCCTCGGTAACTACTTCTGTTTATGAAAACGTCGGATATATAGAAATCAGTGAGTTTTATCCTTCAACCGCATCTCAGGTTGAGCAGGAGATAAATAAATTCACATCCTCACAGATAGATGCAATCGTAATTGATCTGAGAGAAAACTCAAGTGACAATTATGATATTGCTATGGAAATACTTGATATTTTTGTTCCTATGACCGACGGTGAAAAGCCTGCCGCAACTGTTGTTGACGGCAATTCCGATAAAGTCAGAACCTATATGACCACTGCGGGTGAGGTTAATCTTCCCATAGGTGTTCTTGTTTCCTCTTCCACAAAGCAGGCAGCGGAGCTTTTTGCCTGTAATCTGAGAGATTTCGGTAAGGCGGTTATTTTTGCCGAAAAAACGAGCGGAGGCTCTGCTGTCGTAAGTGAGTCTTTTGTACTGTCTGACGGCAGTGCCGTGCTTCTTACTACAGGAAAGATACTTCCTTATTCAGGAAAAAGCTTTGACGGTTCAGGAATAGAGCCTGACTACCTTCTTGAAAAGGCTGAGCCTTCAAAGCAGATAAGTGAGGACGGTCAGTTCTTGTTTGCTGTATCCTCGCTTACAGAGTAAGCGGCACATATAATCTGACAACAGGGGGTGGTACGTGTTGATTGATGTAAAAATAAGTATAATAGTGGCGGTAAATAAAGGCGCCAAAGGACTTAAGGCAGCTCTTGATTCGATAAAGGGTCAGACCTTCAGAAATTATGAGGTTATAATGCTTGATGCAGCAAGCGATGACGGTACCGCCGATGTGATGGGGCTTTATCTTTCCGATAAGCGTTTTTCTATGCACAGATGTGATGATGCAAGCATTTCGGCAGCGAGAAATCTCGGAATTTCACTCGCAAAAGGTAAATATATAGCCTTTGCCGACAGTGACGTTGTTTTTTCGAAGGATTTTCTTTCAAATCTGTACGATTGCGCCGAAAAAGAAAAAGCCCGGCTCTGTATAGCTCCTATGACTGCTATTGATGAATACGGTGAACACAGATTTTCTTCCTCGCGGGTGCTTGCAAGGAGAAAGCGTCTGAGCTCTTTCGATACTGATATACTTTGGAATCCTGCAGTGACCAACAAGCTTTTTCTCAAAAGCAGTCTTGAAGAAAAAAATCTGCGCTTCAACTTCTTCGGAAAGGCGAGGGAAGCGGCGTTCACAGTGGAGTTTGCTCTTGGCTGTGATGTAATAGCTGCCTGCAGTAAGGGTAGTGTATGCTATATTTCCTCTGTTATAAATGACGGGGTTTCACCCTATCCGATAGAGGATTACATCAGCGGCTATGAATATATTGTAGAAAAGGCGCAAGAGGCCTTTGAAGCGGCAATAGAAAACAGTGTAACAGAATTCGATAAAAAAGAGCTTATAAGATTACGTACCTATTATATTGACAGTATTTACAATAAGGAGGTAACCGTACTTCTTTACAGCTATTACAGACATTTCTGGCTCCTCGACGATGAGAGCATAAAGAAATATTCTTCAATAATAATGAAGCTTGTTTCAAAGCTTTCTCCGGGAGGAAGAGGTTCTTTTTTAAAGAAAAATAAGGATATTTTTTACGGCGGCAGACTTATTGACAATAAAAAGGAAATGGCTGAAAATCCCAAGGTTACTCTTGTTATTGCCAAAAATGAAAAAACTGCCCATCACCACACGGAAAGGCTTGATATTCAGGTTTCTTCGATTTTCGGACAGACTATGCCTTCTTTTGAGCTTCTTGTTGATGCAAGACTCAGGGACATCTTTCCCGAACGATGGAAAAACAGTGAAAATGTTCGTTTTATAGAGGGCGACAGTCTTGCTGAGTGCAAGAATCTTGCGCTGAAAATAAGCAGAACCGACTATATAATGTTCCAGGATGGCTTTGCAAGGCTCAATCCGAAGCTTCTCATGCGTCATTATCTTTGCCTTGCAGGAAAGGATAAATACGGATTTTCAACCTCTCCGCTTTCCATGTTTGACGGTGAAAAGGTAACTGAGTATTCTTTTACGGATCTTTGCTATCACTCTGATATTAAGGGTGACAGAGTTAAAAACGGTGATTTCCGTTTTGCTCTTGATTTGTTTTTTGCCAATAAGCTTTTCAGAACCGAACACCTAAGAGGTATACGGTTCAATTTCAGTGATAATGCCATAACGGATATGTATAAGCTTTACACTCATTCGAGATTCAGAAAGCTTACACATACTGGAGCTTATATACCTTATACTGAGCAGCAGGCAATTGAGTATCTCCTTACGGAAAAAAAGAATATGCCTGCGGGTGCTCTTTCGCTTTACAGAAATTATAAAAAGAATATTTTCAAGGATGTAAAGCTCAAAAAAACGAAAAACACAATAAAGAAATCATTTTCTGTTGCGGGAGAATTCCTTCTGAGTATTCTGAGTCGTATGCTGACGGTTTTTTATTCCTCCCGAAAGTTAAGAAATCAGGTATTTTTTTACAGTGCTCTTGAAAAGGGCAGGTTCAATGAGAATCTTGATGCGCTTTACAACAGCTGTGATTATCCTAAGGTGATTTTCAGAAAGACGGCTCCGCACAGCTATAAGGATATTGCCAAAATAAGAAGATATCTTCTTGTGAGCAAGGTTATAGTTATTGACTGTGAGCTTGAGTACCTGAGAGGAATCCGACTCAGGCCCGAGCAGAAGGTTATTCAGCTCTGGCATAAAAACGGAGCCTTCCGACGCTTCGGGATTGATAAAAGCACAACCGAATCTCATTTCAGGGAGTATAAAAACCATTCGCAATACAGTGATGTGGCTGTAACGGGTGAGTATGTACGACAGTTTTACGCTCATGCCTTCGGCATAGATTATGAAACGGTAAAGGCACTCGGCTCGCCTTCTACGGATGCACTGCTCAGAAGAAATTTTGTTCAGGTAAACAAAGAGATAATACAGAATAAGCATCCTCTTCTGAAAAACAGAAAGGTATATGTTTATTTTCCTACCTACAGAGAGAATGAGGGTGAGCTTGCACAGCTTGATCCGAAAATTGATTGGGCAAAGCTTAACCGTGAGCTTGCCGACGACGAAATTTTCGTTGTTTCAAGGCATCCTCTTACTCCGGAGGTGTTCTTCAGGGATGCCTTCTATTCAAGGGTTAAGGATTATACCAAGGATCCTACCTCGGAGCTTCTGAGTCTTGCGGATGTTGTTATAACCGATTATTCATCTATTATTTTTGATGCATCCTTACTTGAAAAGCCTATGGTATTCTATTGCTCCGACTTCGGTGAGTTTGAGCCTGATTTTTATCTCGACTATGATAAAGAACTTCCGGGCGAGATAGTCAAAGAGTCGGAAAAGCTTCTTGAGGCGGTAAGAAATGCACCTGAGAATTCAACGAAGGAAAAAATTTCCGCCTTCAGAAAAAAATATATGGATGCCTGCGACGGAAGAAGCAGCGAAAGGATACTTTCTCTTATAGGTACTTATCTTAAATAAAAGCTATATATTTGATTTTTTACAAAAGCGTCCCTCTGTAATAAGGGATGCTTTTGTTTTTACGGGAGTCTAATGATTCTAAAAAAACAGCCTCTTTTTTCCGTAAATAATTTTGCGCTTAATGCTCAAATTATTGTTACACGGAATTTTTAAAGGAGGCTTTTTTATGGCAAAAGTTGCCCGTGCAGTCAAATATATACTGTTCAGCGTTACGCTGTGCTTTCTGTCACTGCTGATTTACAGCTTCTGCACAGTTCCCGATGAGATTCACACTCTTCAGGATGCACCGTCCGGAGTGAGCGATATATATACCCTGACCTATGAGCAGACCGATTCGAAGGGTATGAGAAGCTTTGCGGCAGGTAAGTACAAGGTTAAGGTCAGTCTGTTTAATATGCCGATAAAGGACTCTACGTTGCTTGTAGGCGAAAGACGGTATGTAGCAATTTCAGGTGATATAATCGGCTTGAGGCTTTTTACCGAGGGTGTTCTCGTTGTTGAGGTCGATTCGATTTACGGCCCCGACGGGGCAGTTTCTCCGGGCGAAAGTGCGGGAATAAAAAAAGGGGACGTTATTTGCAGAATAGACGGAGAAAAAATTCTTAGCAGCAGTGAGCTGCACAAGAAAATAAAATACAGCGGCGGAAAGAGCATGGATGTGGAATATATACGTAACGGTAAGCATTACCTGACAGTGCTTACGCCGGTACTGAGCAGCTTTGATGACAGCTTTAAGGGCGGCTTATGGGTAAGAGACAGTGCAGCGGGCATAGGTACAGTCAGCTTTTTCGATGTGGATACCGGCTCTTTTGCGGCTCTGGGTCACGCTGTGTGCGACATTGATACGGGAGATATTCTGCCTCTTCTCAACGGAGACATCGTAAAAGCGGATATAGTATCCTGCCGAAAGGGTACAAACGGTACGGCAGGCGAGCTGTGCGGAGTTTTTACGAGTGAGAGCATAGGAGTTCTAATAAATAACTCTGCTACGGGAATATACGGTGTTTTCGATGAGTGGGACGAGAAGGCACAGCTTTATCCGGTGGCAACTGAGGATGAAATAAAAAAAGGAAAAGCGCAGATACTTTCAACCGTAGATTCTTCCGGTAAACAGTATTACGATATTGAAATACTGAAGGTGAATGCAGACAGTCCTGATAACAAAAATATGGTTATTCAGGTTACAGACAGTGAGCTTATAAGTAAAACCGGCGGTATAGTGCAGGGAATGAGCGGAAGTCCCATAATACAGAACGGTAAGCTTGTGGGTGTGGTAACCCACGTATTGATCAATAATCCCGAAAAGGGCTATGCGATATTTGCCGAAACCATGCTTGATGCGGGATGATAAAAAAGCTGTTGCAGCTTATCTGCAACAGCTTTATATATTTATATTCTCTTTTGAACGGAAGCTATATCCGTTATCCTCAAGCTTTTTAATATTTCTGAGAATGTATCCGGCACCCTTTGCGGCACAGTTTTCACTGTCAGCGGCACAGGTGACCTTTATACCGAGTCTTGCCGAAAGCTCTTTGTCTATGCCGTAAAGCTTTGCAGAGCCGCCTGTCAGCAGAATACCCTCGTTGCATATGTCACTGTAAAGCTCGGGAGGTGTCTGCTCAAGAACGTCAAGAATGGCACTGAAAATAACATCGAGAGGCTCCTTCAGAGGCTTTACAAGCTCGTTGGCTCTGACAAGAAACGGTCTTGGAAGACCTGTTATGTAGTCCTTGCCTGAATACACCGCTTCGATTTCTTCGTCGCGGGGGAAAACACTGCCTACCGTATGCTTGATTTTTCTTACGGTGTGAGTGCCTGCTATTATATCCTTATCTCTTTTAAGATAGTTGCTTATTGCTTCATCAAAGCTTGCGCCTGCAGTCTTTATAGATGAAGCACAGGCTATTGTGCCCATCGTTATAACGGCAATATCAGTAGTACCTTCACCTATGTCCACTACCATAACGCCGTAGGGATGTTCTATTGAAATGCCTGCACCGATAGCGGATACTATAGGCTCATCGGTTATGTGTACCTTTCCTGCACCGGCGGCACAGGCCGCTTCAATAACAGTCTTTTTTTCAAGGGACGTAACACAGCAAGGAGCGCTTATTATAAGGTTGGGTCTGAAAATCCGATTTTTGCATATCTGCTTTATAAAATGGGAAAGGATACGTGTCATAGACGGGAAATCGGAAACGACACCGCCTTCTATCGGCCGTTTTAAAACGAGGCTTTCAGGCAGACGGTCAAGCATCTGTCCTGCATTATTGCCGATAGCCACGGCATCACCGGTAAAGGTATCATAGCAGATGGCTGTTTCCTCTGAGAGGATAATGCCCTTTTTTCTTGCGAAAAATTTAATTGAATGGGTACCTAAATCAATGCCTATATCGAGTCCGGGCATAAGCTCACCTGCCTTTCTTTTTAAATTACGGTTATTTATTTTAAGGTTTTTTGCCTTCTTTGTCAATAGCAGCGGGGATATTGGCGAAAACAGGAATTGCCGTAACTGCGCAGTAAACCTCTGATGCACCTGATGACATAAGAAGCTTTTCGCACACGAGAAGAGTTGAACCGGTTGTTTTTATATCGTCGCAGATGAGTATGGTTTTA
This sequence comes from Acutalibacteraceae bacterium, assembly GCA_045638245.1. GTDB lineage: Bacteria > Bacillota > Clostridia > Oscillospirales > Acutalibacteraceae > UBA6857. Next base: position 15,405 of record JAZUAZ010000139.1, read on the forward strand.
TCTTTAACAGATATGTCACTTCTAAGAGTTATTGCATCCGCAAGATTTTTTCTTCTGCTTTCTGACGTAAGATGATGCTGCTTCGGGGTGTCTTTTGTTTTTATCAGAATCTCATGGCAGGGGATGAATAGCCTGCCAGCTATCTGACGGGCTATAATTTCACTCTGATTATAGCCTCTGAGTCTTTTGGCTTTATCAGTCATAGGCACAAAGGTAATAAAATCAAAGTTTACATCGGGAAAATCCTCAATGATTTTTCGTGCGGTTACTTCCGAGAGAAGCTCGGCACAGTACATTTTTCTTCTGAATTTTAGGTTTAGTATAAGTTCCTTTGCCGCATCGGTATAAAGGAACGGTGCAGTCAGGTGCCTGAGCTTTGAATGGTGCTCTTGACATTGGCAATTATGTGAATTGCAGTGAAAACAGAAGCTTTCGGGTGCTTCGCACTCTCTTAGGGCGCAACGGTGACAGAAGCTGTCAGAAAAAGAGATGATTCTTCCGCAATGTATACATTTTTCGGGGAAGAAAATTTTTGAAAAGTACTTAAATAAACTCATAGTCAGTCGTTGATAAGAAATGTTTGAGAGCGGAATATCTTTTTGTTTTTTTATCGTTGTCAACCATTTGATTTATCTGCTCGGAAGTGCCTACAAGAATAAGACGGTTTTTAGCTCTCGTTACTGCAGTATAAAGCAGGTTACGGTAGCTGAGCTGAGGCAGGCAGGCACATACGGGCATAATGACAGACTCGAATTCGGAGCCCTGACTTTTATGTACCGTTATGGCATAGGCGTGTTCAAGCTCTGAAACCCCGTCGAAGGGGTATACGGCTATTCTGCCGTCGAAGTTAATCTTCATAAACGAGGCATTATGGTTTATAGCGGTGATAATGCCTATATCGCCGTTGAAAATACCTGAGGAGCTTTCCTTTCCTCTTGTCCACATAATATCGTAGTTGTTTTTTATCTGCATAACCTTATCTCCCTCACGGAAGGTTTTTGTTCCTGAGTGATAGTCGTCCTTGTCTGCCGACGGAGGATTGATTATTTCTTGAAGGTGCTTGTTAAGACTGACAGTGCCGAGTTCACCCTTTCTGGAGGGAGTGATAATTTGGATATCTTCAATGGGGTTGTATCCGTAGGCGGCAGGCAGACGCTTTTCGTAAAGGTCAATAACCGTACGGGCGCAAGCACTGATATTGCTTCTGTGCATAAAGAAAAAATCACTGTCGGTGACGGAGAGCTCAGGGTATTCGCCACGTACTATTTTATGTGCATTTGTAACGATAAGACTTTTCATAGCCTGACGGAAAACCTCTGTCAGTGCCACCACAGGCAGAAGTCCGGATTCTATAATATCCTGAAGCACATTTCCTGCGCCTACGGGAGGCAGCTGATCCGAGTCGCCGACCATAATAAGACGGCATCCGAGAGGAAGTGCGTCAAGAAGACTTGCGAAAATATGCGTATCCACCATAGAAAGCTCGTCAACAATGACTGCGTCAGCTTCAAGGGGATTTTCCATGTTTCTTGCAAAGTGCTGTCTGTCACCGTCTGTCCATTCCGTCTCGAGAAGACGGTGAATGGTTTTTGCCTGACGTCCTGTAACCTCGCTCATACGCATAGCGGCTCTGCCGGTAGGTGCTGCAAGGAGAACTCGGAGTTTCTGCTTTTCGAATATCTCAAGAATACCGTTAAGTGTAGTCGTTTTACCCGTACCCGGTCCGCCGGTGAGAACGAGAAGTCCCTTAGTTACGGCTGTTGTTATGGCAAGTCTCTGCTTTTCTTCAAATAAGATACCCTTTTTCTCCTGAAGCTTATCAATTTCTTTGTCGAGTGCCTTTCCCTTTGCAGGCGGGAAACGGAGCATAATTTTTATTCGTTCAGCTATTTTCTTTTCGTCAAAATGCTCATTCGGAAGGAACAGAAAGCTCTTCGAATCAAAAAATTCCTCTACAAGCTCCTTGTCAAATACAAGGTCATCTATTATTTCCTGAGTTTCCTCTCTTTCTGTTCCGAGAAGCTCAAAGCAGGGGATGAGCATTTTTTCTCTCGGAAGGCAGGTGTGACC
>JAZUAZ010000140.1:0-1626 GCA_045638245.1 Acutalibacteraceae bacterium
GAATATTGTGCAAAACGACAATATAAAACAAGATCTCCGCTTTTCTTGACTTTGAAATAATATATATAGTATAATTTAAAAGAATATACACAATTATTATGAGGTGAAATTATGACAGATAAATTCGGTCTTTTCAACGGTTGCGCACCCTTCGGAAAGAAATATGCAGGTCTTTCAAGAATAGAAAAGCATAAAGAGGTTGACGGAGTACGTTTCGACTTTTCCGTTGCTCCTGCAATTCATGCTTTTGACATAAGAGTACCTAATGTTACTCTCCCCTCGGCATATCACCCATGGCTCTGTGATGAAAGCTACGGTTTTTTCAGCTTCAGACACGACCTTGAATGGAAGGATAAGGTTTATGCCGACGTTTCATACACAAGACTCGACAACGAAAGCTACCTTGTAAGAACCGAGATAGTTAACAACACCGATATTATCAAGGACTGTGTTGTAAACTATTTTTCTTCACTCGAGTTTCACTGCGACAGCTATGCGGTGCTGAGCATTCCCCAAAAATGTGATTACATTGATGCGCTCAGCTATGATACATATAATTACGCTATCATCCGTCCCTGGGACCAGCAGAGTCAGGACGGCTATAAAAAGGGAGAATTCATTGACAAGAACTTTGTCGGAATGAAGGGGCTCGGAGACAGAGCGGGTAAGTGGGATATGCCCTATAAGGTATTAAAGCCCTTCGGCGGCGAAGCCGGCGACGAGGTAAGCTACACCGTAAAGCTCACTAACAACTACGATAATGCCGTACTTGCTCTTCGTTACCGCACAAGCGATATTTTCTATGAGCAGGGCAAGCAGGTCGGAGTTCACTATATCAACAGTAGGAATGCCGCCACCTTTATGCTTAACGGAAAAACAACCGTCGAGCTTTCCCCTGCCGACGAGCCGAGAATCATATACATTCACCTCGGAAAGCTCAATGCCGATGAGGAGCTGAAGCTCAGCTTCGTATCCCTCGGTACCGGAGCTGCAGAATTTGACTTTCTTGCAGTAACGGAAGCCTCTGACCGAGAAAATGTGCTCGTTACAATGAAATCAGCAGATTTCGTACCTGAATTTACAAACGAAAAGGCAGACAAGGGCTATATCACCACACTCAGATATAAAAACATTGAGGGTGAATACCGTCTGAGAGTATTTGACGATAACACCCGTTTCCGTGAAATCGAAACTGGCTCTCTTGAGGACTGTATGACCGCAAGACTTTCCAATGCTGACGAGACTTTCGATGACCTTACGGAAAGCTTTACGGGTGCATTCAACCGCAAGCACAGCGACGAGGGCTTCTTCCACAATGCAATCAGTCACACTATTTTTGTACCCGCAGGTGAAAGAAAGGTACAGTATGCCGTTATTTCAAAGGGCAAAGCTGAATACAGAAGCGAAGCGGAGTACGAAAGAATATATAACGAAAAGAGAGCAGGTGCTGTCGACCTGAAGGTTAATCCCTCGGGCGAAAAATACAAGCTTTCAAATCAGCTTCTTGCAGCCGCTCTTATGACCAATGCGGTTTATCCCATCTACAAGCACGGTGAGTTTATTATCCACCACACACCCGGTAAGCGTTGGGACTGTCTTTACACCTGGGATTCAGGTTTCATAGGT
>JAZUAZ010000141.1:0-5097 GCA_045638245.1 Acutalibacteraceae bacterium
GACTGATGACATATTACAAAAGCAGGTTTACCGTCGGCAGTACCTCTTGCAAGCTCACTGTCAAGGAAAGCAAGCTGTTCATCGGAAATTACAGCCTTCTCAAGCTGCCATGCATCTGAGCCGAGTACTATAAATGTATATCCGTCAACATCGTATGAATAGTAAGGCTTCTCTATAACTATATCAAGGTATTCGCTTGCCTTGCCCATAATCATTTTAGTCTGACTCTCATAAGCAATACGGATGTCGTGATTACCCGTTGCAAGAAGTATGGGCTTATCAGCAAACATGCTTGCTTCAAGCTTCTCCCAGAGTACTTTATAAGAATAAGGATCACCGAACTCGGAAAGATCGCCCGCAATTACAAGTGCATCGAACTCGTCCTCTGCGTTAGCCATATCCTGAAGTCCGCACTCAAGATAGAAATTGTTTATCTGAGTATCTCTTACATGAGTGTCCGCAAGAGCCACAAAAGACATTCTGCATTCTTCACTGTTCTGAAGTGTGGCAGGATCATCTGTCGCGGGACCTGTTATAAGGCCGAAGCCGAGACACATTGAAAGTACAAGCTCCATCAACATTTTAAAGATTTCAACTACGTTTGTAAAAATTCCGCCGATTGCATCAAACATATTTTCTTCATCCTTTCGTATCTGCCTATTACATTAAATTCATAATACTCACAATATCTTATAAAAGTCAAGTATTATTTGTGAACAACTAAGAAAAAAGCTTTTTTATAAGCAAAAAAAGGCAGTCTGAACTGCCTTTTTCTGTAATTGAATTTAATTATGCTACGGGCTGTTCAACATCAACAATGCAGAAAGTACATTCGAAATCGAATGCTACTGATAAATTGTGAACAATAGCGTGAATTGCCTCGAAAAAGAACTCTGCAAAATCAATAACATCCTCAATAATTGTTGAATAATCCTCGTTCTTAAGATCATCGTAGATGCCTGTTGCGCTGTCGATTACATTCTGTACTTCATCCTTCGCGCCAATGATTGAACCGCTGATGCTGTCTACCGTACCCTGAACCTTATCCATATCAGGACCGGCAGCACTTGCTGAAACTGTGGCAAGGGAGAAAGTCATAATAACAGCAATAACTACTGCTAAGATTTTTTTCATCGTGAAACCCTCCTTCTTACATTATTTGCAAAAGCTTATACATTTTATAATCACATCAAAATAAAGTCAATAGTTTTCGTAGATTTTTTTACAATTAAATTTCTCTATAAACAAAAAAACTGCTGTACCGTAAAGTACAACAGTTTTATAATCAGTTGATTTTGCCGTAAAGAGAAACCTTCTCTGCACCTGCATCTGTTCTGGGTGCTCTTGCGGGAGCCTCAACAGTCTGTGAACGACCGTTTCCTCTGCCGCCTCTCTGATTACGGTTGCCGTAGCCGCCCTTGCCGCCTCTGCGGTTGTTGTATCCACCCTTTGAGGGGTGTGTGGGCTTTGTACCTTCAGCGAGAGTGATAACAACTCTTCTGCCTGCGTCTGCACCGACAGAGTGTGATGTTACACCTTCAATTTCCTGAATGGTTGTATGGATGATACGGCGTTCATAAGGATTCATCGGCTCAAAAGTTACGTTTCTTCCGTACTTGAGTACCTTCTCAGCATTCTTCTTAGCAAGCTCTCTGAGAGTATTCTTTCTCTTTTCACGGTAGTTGCCTACGTTTACAGAGATTCTTGAATATTCGTCAGCAGTCTTGTACTTATTTGCAACAAGTCTTGTAAGGTACTGTATAGCATCAAGGTTTTCACCGCGTCTGCCGATTACGATACCGTAATCCTCGCCGCAGTCGAGCTCAATAATAACTTCATTGTCCTTTGTACGGTAAGCCTCTGTCTCTACCTGAGCAACACCCATACCTGTAAGTACCTTCTTAAGGTAATCTGCTGCAGCGGTGAGACTCTTACTGTCAGCGATGCTGATTTTAACATCTTCTGCCTTCACTTCGGGAGCAGCAACAGCCTCTTCCTTTTTTGCTTCAGCCTTTGCGGGAGCCTTGACAGCTTCCTTCTTCTCGACTTTAGCGGGAGCGGGCTTCTTTTCCTTGGGTGCGGGAGCATCAGGAGTTTCGTAATATGCTCTTGCTTTTGCAGGTGAACCGCCGAAAAGACCTAAAACCTTCTTTGTAGGCATTGCAAGAATCTCTGTTCTTACGTCAGCGGACTCGGGAGCATTAAGTGCTTTCTTAGCATTTTCCTGTGCTTCCTCGATGGTTGCACCTGTACCTATAGCTTCGTGTATCATTTTTATCACCACCGTTTTTCTGGTTTATTTAAATGTAATAGTAAAAGTTTGATTAAAATTCTACGTCTGAAGACTTTTCACTAATTGCTTTCTTGTTCTTCTCGAAAGAACGACGGTAGATGGTTTCCTCAACCATATTTCTTGCAATAGTCTTTCTGGGTGCGTAGATATTGCCGAGGACGAGTGTCTGTACGAATGCAACAACACTGGAAATAATCCAGTACATACCCATACCTACAGGCAGAGTCCATGCAATCCAGCCTGAGAAAAGGGGCATTGTAATCATCATACAGCCCATCATCTGCTGATTTTCCATGTTGGGGTTAGCTTTTTTCTGTCTTACCTGTGAAAGAATGCTGGTAAGAAGTGAGGAAAGAGCTGCGAGAACAGGTACTGCGATAACAAGAATACCTGCCAGGCTGAAATCCTTTGCAGCGAAAATATCCTTGGGTATAAGTCCGAGGTCAATGCCGAGAATCTTGAAGTTGAAGTTTTCAATCTGCTCGATAACCTCTGCAGGAACACCTTCAAACTCAGTAACACCCTCAGCAAGCTTATTCTTTATAAGAGAAAGGGCCTCAAACTGATTGTAGCCTGACTTGCTGCCGTAAATCGGACTAATGCCTGTAGCTGCGCTTATGGCATTGAGTGTTTCCTTTGAGAAATTAAGAACATAGCTTAAAGGCTCACGGATAACACCGTAAAGACCGAAAAGGATGGGAAACTGGATAAGCAAAGGAAGACATCCGCCACCCATGGGTGAGGTACCCTCACGCTGATAGAGTGCGCTTGTTTCCTGCTGGATTTTCTGCTGTCTTTCCTGAGGACTGTAATCCTGATACTTTTCTCTGATTCTTCTGAGCTTGGGCTGAAGACGCATTGTCTTTGCCGAAGCCTTCTGCTGCTTGATTGTGGAAGGAAGCAGAATAAGACGTGTGAAGATTGTGAAAAGAAGGAGTGCCAATCCGTAATGCTTCACAAGATCAAAAAAGATTCTGAATATGAAGCCAAAAACCGGGTATAAAAATTCAAAAATTGCCATAATGAGTATCCTCCGTAAAATTATTCCCTAAAAATAAAAGAACCTCATTTCTTCTTTTCCTTTTTAGGCGGTACGGGATCGTAGCCACCGGGGAAAAGCTGATTACAGCGAAGCAGTCTGAAAAGTGCAAGAAAAAAGCCCTTGAAGGCTCCGTGCACCTCTATTGCTTCAATGGCATAGCAGGAGCAGGTAGGATAATATCTGCACATAGGCGGAAGCAAGGGCGAAATACGCTTACGGTAAAATCTTATAACGGCAAGCATTATATTTTTCATTTTATAACACCAACCTGTCCGAGGCACTCGATAAGTGCCTTTTCTACGTGAGTAGCTTTAAGATATTTCGTTTTTGTTCTCGCCACCAGTACGAAATCGTAGGTACCCTCAAGCTCGTATCTGCTCATTACCGACTGAAAAGCGGCTCTGATAATTCTACGGGAGCGATTGCGTTCAACTGCGTTGCCGATCTTTTTGCTTACAGTAATTCCGACACGACAAATTCCCACACGGTTTTTCATTGAATAAACAACCAGTGCAGGCTTAGCACAAGATTTCCCTCTGTGATAAACACGGCGGAAATCACTATTCTCATTTAAGGAAATATACTTCTGCAAAAAATCAGATCCCAACACATCGAACTGGGTGCGGTATGTACCGCAGACTTAATGAGCAGTTCTCTTAGTATGTGAGCTGCTTTCTGCCCTTTGCACGACGGCGTGCAAGAACCTTACGACCGTTTGCTGTTGACATTCTCTTGCGGAAACCGTGTTCCATCTTTCTGTGGCGCTTCTTGGGCTGATAAGTTCTTTTCATTGCGTTTTACCTCCTTTGTAATAATAATGATTGAATATAAAACGGGATATATTGCAGGAGTAAAAAGTAGTGAACGCAATATTCCGACGCTTTTAAACTAAACAAGACATAACTTGCAAGTTAACATTATATATCAATTAACCCCGTTTTGTCAATGATTTTTTAGTTTTTTAACATCTTTGTCAGCCGCACTCACGGTGTTGTGGACGGGTTTTCCACAACCCACAACAGATAGTGTGCAAAAAAGACCGCCGCCAAAAGAAGCGACAGTCTTTTTCATTTTTTATGTTAATTCAAATTACTTATCCGTATTTTTTATCTTATAACCTGCGTCATCGCAGACGAAGGAAAGCTGTGTGCGGAAAACATATTGTAGATTCTTCCTTCACCGTCAACCATTGTGACAGGTATTTCAGGAAGCATAAGATGAATAGCCGAAACAAAGTTATTACTGTTTTGACCGGGAAAGCCTGCAACTATTGTGAGAGGCTTTCTTTTTGCAATATGCGCCGCCACCGTAAGAATAGGATCATCGCTGAAATAAACTGCCGTTTCGCCGCCATGGTTTTTCGCAGTACGGTATATACATTCCAGAGCCTCACAGTCAATAGTATTTTCACCGTCAGCTATGGGCAGTACCGAAACCACCTCAAGAGCAGCCTTGCTTTTTTCCGCCACGCTCTTTCCCACCCTCACCAGATTCTCCGATGACTTCTGGGCAGTGACACACACAAGGACAGTTTTTCTGTTGTTCATTTTTACTTTATACACCCCCTTTTCTGTTTCCATTATATATATGCAAGCTAAAAGCAAGTTAAAACCGTACCGTCAAATTGCATTCTCCCTCTCGGCACTTTCCCTGGCGGAAATAATATCCTCACGCTTCTTGAAATATCTGTTTTTTCGTGATATAAATGTATAGGAACAGAATATTAAAAAGGAGAGAGAAAAAAATGGAAAACAACATGAAT
>JAZUAZ010000142.1:0-4880 GCA_045638245.1 Acutalibacteraceae bacterium
ACTAAATGCGGAAACAATATGGAAAACGGTGCGAAATTCTGCACTCGTTGCGGAGCTGTGGTTAATAGCTCTCCTGTGGCAGTTAATCCTGCCGTGAATAACCCTCCGAGAATGAACACACCTCAGCCTGCGATGATGAATAATCCACCGAGGATGAACGCACCTCAGCCTGCAGTGACACCTGAAAAGAAAAGTAAGAAGGTACCCATAATAATAGCGGCGGTTGCACTTCTGCTTGTTGTTGTCGGCGTTGTACTTTTCTTTGTTTTCTCCGACGGGTCGGATAAAAAGGACGGTACAAAGGCAGAAAGAGAAGAAGAAACTACAGTAGCACAAACCGAGGATGCTTTCGCCGATGAGTACAACGATACAACCGTCGGTGAAATTGAAATGACAACTGAGCCTGTCACAATGGCTCCTCTTCCGACAACTGATTATGAGTACATAAAATCAAAGGGTACTCTTGTAATCGGCATCACAGATTATGCTCCGATGAACTACTACGACGAAAACGGTGAGCTTATCGGCTTTGATACCGAATTTGCCGAGGCTGTATGTGCTGAGCTTGGTGTAGAGCCTGTTTTTGAGCTTATAAATTGGGAAGAAAAGGTAGATTTGCTCAATAGAAAAGAAATAGACTGCGTCTGGAACGGCATGACAATTACCGAGGAAATGAAAGCGACCGCTTCTGTAAGTATACCTTATATGAAGGAAGGGCTTGTTCTTGTTGTCAGAGCGGAGGATTCTGATAAATACACAAGTGCAGGTTCTCTTGACGGAGTGACGGTTGCTTATGAACGAAATTCGTGGGCTGAAAGTCTTGTTTTGGAAAACGAATATTTTTCAGGTGCAGTTTCTTTTGATGCTGAAAGCACGTATAAGGCTCTTCAAAGCGTATATAACGGTACTGCAGATGCTTGTGTTGTTGATTATGCTTACGAAATGATACTTCGCGATGAAGCTACTACCGATTTCCCGGGCCTCGTGGCGGTAGATTCTCTTATATTTAACGAGGGGGATTACGGTATAGCCTTCCGTCAGGGAAGTGGCGATATTACGGTAAAGGTAAATGAAATCATAAATAAGCTTGCAGAAAGCGGTAAGCTTTATGAGATTGCAAAAAAGTACGGCCTTGAGGGTAATCTTACGGTAGGAAGTCGCCAGAAGCTTGATACCGTTACCGAGGGTAAGCTCACAGTAGCTACAAATGCAGGATTTGCTCCCTTTGAATATTATGATGAAAACGGCGAGCTTGCAGGCATTGATATAGAAATTGCAGAATACATAGCCAACGAACTAGGCCTTGAGCTTGAAATAGTTGATATGGATTTTGACAGCATTACTCACAGTGTTTCTCAGGGCAAGGCAGATATAGGAATAGCTGCGATTCCACCCACTGAAGAAAGACTTGAATATGTAGATTTTACAGATCCCTACTACACATACAATGTCAGTATTCTTTCAATGGAGGATGTTTATTCCATAGAAGGTAAAACCGTAGGCACCTTATATGACAGCAGCTATTTTTATGTGTCTTATGAGCTCAGTGATAAAGATGTTGTACATGTGCCTTATAAAGACCTGTCTCTTCTTAAAAAGGATTTTGAAGCAGGTCGTCTTGATTATATAGTGGTGGAAAGCAGCAATGAAGAGATTTTCCTGTCAGAAAATGAAAATGTACATGCCTTCTGGGCTCAGGAGTTTGAAAATTATGCTATATGCTACTCCAAAGAAAACGAGCAGCTGCAGGAGAAAATCGATGCTGTACTTTCTCAGATGATATCAGACGGTAAACTGAATGAGATCTTCGAAAAATACTTCTGATTTTCCTTGACAACCCCTTAAATCTATGCTAAAATCTAACGGATATTTGATTTGGCAATGATAAAGAGGAGTAACACATTAACCCCTCCAGAGAGAAGACGGACGGTGCAAGTCTTCGGGTGTGACTGTGTGAAGGTAGCTTTTGAGCCTCGGGAAGAAAGCGAGAGCGAGTAGAGCCCGACGTAAATCCGCGTTAAGGATATTGAGTGCGGTGTATCTTACACCGAATTCAGGTGGTACCACGGAATTTACTCCGTCCTGATTTGTCAGGACGGAGTTTTTTATTTTTGTAAATTCAGGGAGCGACGCCCTCGTCGCTCTGTTAATTAACAGATCAGGAGTGAAAACTATGGCAAAAGAACTTGCAACAAAATACGATCCCAAGGACGTTGAGGACCGTATTTACAAATCATGGCTTGACGGCAACTACTTCCACGCTGAGGTAGATCCCGAAAAGAAGCCCTACACAATCGTAATTCCCCCTCCAAACATTACAGGTCAGCTTCACATGGGTCACGCCCTTGACAATACCCTTCAGGATATCCTTATCCGTTACAGAAGAATGCAGGGCTATGATACCTTATGGCTTCCCGGTACTGACCATGCTTCTATTGCTACAGAGGCTAAGATTGTTGAAGCTATGAAGGCTGAAGGTATCTCAAAGGAAGATATCGGACGTGAAGGCTTCCTTGAAAGAGCATGGGAGTGGAAGGCTCAGTACGGCGGAAGAATCATCGAGCAGCTTAAGAAGCTCGGCTCCTCCTGCGACTGGGAAAGAGAACGCTTCACCCTTGATGAAGGCTGTTCAAAGGCTGTTAAAGAAGTTTTCGTTGAGCTTTACGAAAAGGGACTTATCTACCGCGGCGAAAGAATCATCAACTGGTGTACTCACTGTAAGACATCAATTTCCGATGCTGAGGTTGAGTATGAGGAAAAGGACGGTAACTTCTGGCATTTTGCATATCCCTTTGCAGACGGTAGCGGAAGTATCATAGTTGCTACAACACGTCCCGAAACAATCCCCGGTGATACAGGTGTCGCAGTTCATCCCGACGATGAAAGATACAAGGATGTTATCGGCAAGACCGTAATTATGCCTGTTATCGGCAGAGAAATCCCCATCGTTGCAGATACCTATGCAAAGATGGATAAGGGTACAGGTGCGGTTAAAATCACACCCGCACACGACCCCAACGACTTTGAGGTTGGTCTTCGCTGCAATCTTCCCGTACTTGACGTTATGACCGACGACGGTTATATGAACGAAAAAGCAGGCAAATATCAGGGTATGAATCTTATGGAATGCCGTAAGGCTATCGTTGCCGATCTTACCGAAGCAGGCGCACTTGTAAAGATTGAGCCCACAAAGCACGAGGTAGGTACCTGCTATCGTTGCCATACTGCAGTTGAGCCCAAGGTTTCAAAGCAGTGGTTCGTTAAGATGGAGCCTCTTGCTAAGCCCGCTATCAAGGTGGTACGTGACGGCGAGGTTAAGTTTATACCCGAACGCTTCGACAAAATCTATTTCAACTGGATGGAAAACATCCGTGACTGGTGTATTTCACGTCAGCTCTGGTGGGGTCACAGAATCCCTGCATGGTACTGTGCTGACTGTGGCGAGATTACAGTAAGCAAGGGTGAGCCCACAGAATGCTGCAAGTGCGGAAGCAAGAATATTGCTCAGGATCCCGATACACTTGATACATGGTTCTCATCGGCACTCTGGCCCTTCTCAACACTTGGTTGGCCCGAAAAGACTCCCGAGCTTATGCATTACTATCCCACAAGCACACTTGTAACAGGCTACGATATTATTTTCTTCTGGGTTGCAAGAATGATTTTCTCAGCCTGCGAGCAGATGGGTCAGGTTCCCTTCGATACAGTATTCATTCACGGTATTGTCCGTGACGAGCTCGGCAGAAAGATGTCTAAGTCTCTCGGCAACGGCATTGATCCTCTTCTTGTTATTGATAAGTACGGTGCTGACGCACTCCGCTTTACCCTTGCTACAGGTAACAGCCCCGGAAACGATATGAGATACTCCGATAAGAAGGTTGAGGCGTCCCGAAACTTTGCAAACAAGATCTGGAACGCCGCACGTTTCATTCTTATGAATCTTGATGAAAATGAGCCAGCACCTCACATTCCCGCTGACCTTGCTCTTGAAGATAAGTGGATTCTTTCACAGTTCAACTCCCTTGCAAAGGAAGTTACCGATAACCTCGATAAGTTCGAGCTCGGTATCGCAGTACAGAAGCTTTACGATTTTATCTGGGACCTTTTCTGCGACTGGTTCATTGAGCTTGCAAAGATAAGACTTCAGAAGGGCGGCGACGAAGCTAAGACCGCAAAGGCAGTACTTGTTTACGTTATGAGTGAAACTCTCAAGCTTCTTCATCCCTTTATGCCCTTCATCACAGAGGAAATCTGGCAGACTCTTCCCCATGACGGCGAGACAATTATGAAGTCCGCTTGGCCCGAATTCAGTGATGCGCTCGTATTCACTGAGGACGAAAAGAAGATGGACATCATTATGGATGCTATACGCGCCGTACGTAACAGACGTGCAGAAATGAATGTACCTCCCTCAAGAAAGGCACACGTTTATATTGCAACAGAGAAGAAGGATATCTTCGAAACAGCAGTGGTATTTATGCAGAAGCTTGCTTCCGCATCCGATGTTACTGTTGGTGAAGGCTTCAACATCGAGGGTAGTGTAAGCATCGTTACAGCAGATGCAAAAATCTACATCCCTATGGGTGATCTTGTTGATTTTGAGGCTGAAAGAAAGCGTCTTCTCAAGGAAAAGGAAGCAGCAGAAAAGAAGCTTGCACAGATTAACGGTAAGCTTAATAATCCCGGCTTCCTTGCAAAGGCTCCCGAGGCAGTTATCGAAGGTCAGAAAGCTGATGCCGAAAAGCTTACGGAAAAAATCAAGATGATTGACGAGAGTCTCGCATCACTTCAGTAATATTAAAAAGGACAGAGTTTGATTTCTCTGTCCTTTTTTCATGGTGGAGATAAGTAGTCTTTTGTATTCTGACTTTGTCGCGATT
>JAZUAZ010000143.1:0-3400 GCA_045638245.1 Acutalibacteraceae bacterium
ACCTTTGCTCTTTCATTGGAGTCGGGGGATATTATCTGCTGGAAATATGTATAGCTCTCCATATAGAAGCTGAGGAACACGTTAAGAAGAATATACATAACCTCAACGACTATCATTCTTGCCGTATAGTCCAGCCTCTCATAGGGCATCCATACCATAGCGACGGATATGAGAAAAATGGGTATAACGGTTCTCTGAATAAAGGGGAGGAACTTGCCGCCCTTCATATGGTGGTTGTCATAGTACCAGGAGCGGAAAATACCCAGAGGCATACCGATAAGGTTTGCTATGATGAGCATATACTGCAGATGCATAGGCTCAAAGCCGATTGCAGTACCGACAATAAGGTTTGCTGCGTCAAGACCGATTGCAGATGCAAGAAGGGATGACCAGTGAGCGCCGAAACCTGCACCGCTGAGAAGTCCTATTTCTTTGTAGGAAACATAGCTTCCGTCAGGCGGCTGATTCCAATGTTTTTTTACTTTTCCGACCGTATTTACTACGGTTTCTTTAAGATTTGCCATTGTAAATTCTCCTTATGAATTTATTTGTCGCTGAAAAACTCAACGAGTCTGTTGTATTCCTTGTCGCTGATGCTGATTACGCTGCCGTGACGCTTTTCACGCTTGCCGAAATCGTAATCCTTCTCGTCAGGCTTATAGAAAGCACCGCTTGAAAGCTCGTCACATATAAGAGGCATATAGCCCTCGTGGGTGTGGTATCTGTCAACTATAAGACACCATCTTCCGTCGGGAAGCTGATAACACTCGGGGCCCTCGAGGCCGAAAATATCTGCAAGTAAATCCGAATGTATCTTTTCGTAATCTTCTCCCTTTTCGGGTACGAGCACGGGACATCTGTCAACAAGTATGTGCTTATATGTCTCGTCCTTGGTGAAACGGTAGTACCATCCCTTGTCCCACACTATGTTTGTATCAATGAGGGAGATTTCTTTTTCCATAAACTTAAAGGTGGGTGTAAAATTAACGAAATCCTTTGTGTAAGTGCCGTAAATTCTCTGCTTATGGGCAAGCTCGGACTCTTCTCTGACGTTTGAAGCAAAGAAAACAAACCAGCTTTCCTTTTCCTCGCAATAGACCGCCTCGGGAGCCCATACACAGCCCGCTTCGGGAATACCCACCTCAACGAGTCGTTCCTCGGTCCAGTCAATAAGGTTTTCCGACTCCCATATTACAATACTGCGGCTGCCTCTTTCGGCATAATCATCCCAGCTGCCGCCCTTGGTGGTACAAAGGTCTGTTGCAATAATAAAGTATCTTTTAAGGCTTTTGTCATAAATAATGAATGGGTCACGTATGCCCGTTGTACCGATGTGTGAAGACAGAAAAGGCTCATCGCCGCCTAAATCTGTCCAGTTAAGGCCGTCACGGCTGACGGAAAACCAGACCTGCTCTCTGTCTCCGTTTTTACCGTTGGTAAAATGGGGGAATAAATAAGCCATAATTTTCTCCTTTAAGCTTTTTTATTATTTTATAACTTTTATAACAGTAATGTCAAGGGTAAATCTCTTTACTTTTAACACTTATATATGTTACAATATAACCATAACCCTCAAAAGGAGAAATACTATGCTTAAGAAAGATACATTTGCACCACGCCCGCCTATGGGCTGGAACAGCTGGGACTGCTACGGTGCCGCAGTAAACGAAGAACAGCTTTTAGGTAATGCTCAGTATGTTGCCGATAACCTTAAGGAATACGGTTGGGAATATATCACCTGTGACATTCAGTGGTACGAGCCGAAGGCAACAAGCAATTTTTATAACAATTTCACCGAGCTCTGTATGGATGAATATTCCCGACTCATCCCTGCGGAAAACCGTTTTCCCTCAAGTGCAAACGGAGTAGGCTTTAAGGCGATTGCGGATAAAATCCACGCTATGGGACTGAAATTCGGTATACATATAATGAGAGGTATTCCCCGTCAGGCAGTGCATCAGAACACTCCTGTAAAGGGTACTGACCGTACTGCAAGAGAAATTGCTCAGGGCTTTTCAGTGTGTCTGTGGAATACGGATATGTACGGCGTGAGAACCTGCGAGGCAGGACAGCAGTACTATAACAGTCTTTTTGAGCTTTATGCCGAGTGGGGAGTAGATTTTGTAAAGGTTGACGATATAGCCAACACCGAATTCAAGCCCCACGACCCTTACAGTGCAAGGGAAGAAATCGAAATGATAAGAAAGGCAATAGATAACTGCGGCAGGGCCATGGTGCTTTCACTTTCACCGGGACCTGCAGTAATAAATGAAGCCTTCCACCTTTCACAGAATGCAAATATGTGGCGAATGACCGGAGATTTCTGGGACAGATGGGATAAGCTCTATGCAATGTTCGAGCGTTGTGAAAAGTGGGCACCTCACGTGAAAACAGGTTGCTGGCCTGATTGCGATATGCTTCCTCTGGGTAAAATCAGCAAAACCTGCACTTGCCTCGGCGACCGTGACAGATATACCAATTTTACACCCGACGAGCAGAAAACAATGCTCACCCTTTGGTCAGTTTTCCGTTCACCTCTTATTTTAGGCGGTGAGCTTCGCGAAAACCGCCCCGAGGACCTTCAGGTTATCACCAACAGAGATATTCTTGAAATCAATCAGTATTCAACCGATAATGAGCAGCTTTTCAGAAGAAAAGAAGAAGCAGCCTGGAAGTGTACTGATAAAAACGGAAATACGGTTATCGCACTTTTCAATCTTTCTGACGGTGAAAAAGAAATCTGCACTGATATAGTGAAGTACGGTCTTGAGGGTACATATAAAGCAACAGAGCTCTGGACAAAGGAGAGCACCTCCTTCAGCGGTACTGTCAGTGCAGTGCTTAAGCCTCACGCCACGGCAATTTACCGTCTGGAGAAAATATAATGGTCGGTATAGTTGACGTAGGCGGCGGTATGAGGGGGGTATACTCGAGCGGAGTGTATGATTACCTTATCGACAAAGGGATAAAACTTGACCTTTGTATCGGTGTTTCCGCAGGCTCGGCAAATCTCATAACCTATATAGCAGGACAGAGGGGACGTACTCTTGAATTCTACCGTGAATACCCTAAAAGAAAGGAATATATGAGCTTTGGAAATCTCTTTAAGCAAGGCTCATATATCGGTCTTGACTATATATATTCTGACTTAAGTAACAGTGACGGTGAAAATCCTCTTGATTTTGCATCTGCCCACAGGTCGGATATGAAATTCCTTGCCGTTGCAACAAGGGTAAGTGACGGCGCTGCTGAATACTTTCCGAAGGATGCGATGAAGCAGGATGATTATACCGTACACAAGGCGAGCTGCTGTATGCCGGGTGTATGTAAGCCTATCACTTTGAACGGTGAACTTTACGTTGATGGGGGAGTAGCAGACCCGATACCCGTTCAGAAAGCC
>JAZUAZ010000144.1:0-7132 GCA_045638245.1 Acutalibacteraceae bacterium
GTGTGAGCCTGATTACCTGTTGCGTGACAGAACTGAACATCAGGATACTTTGCAGCTGCTTCCATAAGGAATGACTCGTGACCGAAGCTGTCTGCGAAGATTACGTCACAACCGTCAACTTCGATAAGTTCAACAGCTGCATCGTAGCAGTCCTTTGATTCGGGGATCTGAGTCTTCTGAGCATATGCAACATTCATTTCTTCACAAGCTGCCTTAGCTGCATCCATGAAGTTTTTATCGTATGTTGACTGCTCGTCGTGAAGGAAGATGAAGCCTACCTTGAAATCATCGCTGGCTACATCTGTGTTTGTTTTGTCGCCGCCGCAAGCTGCAAATGCGAAGAGCATAAGTGCTACGAGGGCAACTGCAAGAATTTTTTTCATGATTCTTTGCCTCCATTGTTTTTTGTTTTTATTTTTTCCGGCTGCCTGCCGGTGGGTTACTTATCTTTGTGTGAAGGTGATGGCACCGTCATTCATAGCCTCAACGATTGCAAGAGACTCAACTCTTACACCCTTTGCCATAACCTTCTCGGCTCCGTTCTGGAAGCCCTTTTCAATTGCGATTGCACAGCCCGCAACAGAAGCGCCCGCCTGCTCACAAAGGTCAATAAGACCGAGAAGTGCATTACCCTCTGCGAGGAAGTCATCGATGATAAGCACCTTATCATCCTTGCTGAGGAAATTCTTCGACACGATAACCTCATAATCCACACCGTGTGTGAAGGAGGGTACTATTGTTTTATAAACGTCTGCGGCAATATTTTTTGTCTTTGTCTTTTTTGCAAAAAGCACGGGACAGCCGAAGTACTGAGCAACAACGCAAGCGATGCCGATACCCGAGGCTTCAATAGTGAGGATTTTATTGATTTCGGCACCCTCGTAAAGACGCTTGATTTCCTCGCCCATTTTGTTGAGCAGCCCCACATCAATCTGGTGATTAAGGAAGGAGTCAACCTTCAGTATATTACCGGGAAATACCTGCCCGTCCTTAATAATTTTTTCTTCAAGAAGCTTCATTTAAAAATCCTCCGGCAATTATCAATCCTAGTGTTAATTTTAACAAAATACTCTCTTTTTTTCAAGAGAAGTACACCTTTAAATTTGCTAGAAAAAAACGCCTTTTCTTTGGTAGTTTTTCACAAAGAAAAAAGGGAGCACCCGAGGTGCTCCCTGAAAATTATTTCTGCTTTGAATACTTAAGTCTGTAAATAACATTCATAAGTACGCTGTCGAGCTTTCCGATGGGCTTTGAGCCGCCGAAGAGCTCACCTGCAAGAATTGCCTTACAGTTCTTTTCCATAACCATTTCAGCTGCGGAAGCCTCGTCCTTGTTGGGACCTACGCATACCGCACCGTTATCCTTGAGAAGAAGAGCATTCTTGCCCTTGCCGCCAAGCTTCTTGGCAGTCTTCTTTGCTGATTTTACGGTGTAGTTGGGGTCAAACTGAGCGCAGTTAACGGTAACACCTACAATCTGAGCGAAGTCATCAAGAAGAGGCTTGAGTGTCTTGCCGATTTTTGATGCGGCAACGATTGCATCCTTTTCTGAGTGGATGATTGCACTGACATCCTCACGTCTGTTGTAAATAGCCTTGTGAAGGTCTGCCTCTGAGGGGTACTTGTCGCCTGTGATAAGCTCGTCGCAGCAGGGGCAAAGACCTACGGTTGCAACTACGTTACCTTCCTTATCGGAAAGTACTGCAACATCGTCAATCTTCACACTGTCGTATGCGGTAAGCTTAGGAGCGGGCATATCCGCTCTCTTCTTGAGGCTTACAACGTAATTGTAAACATCAGCGAAGGTGTTTGTTGCCTTCTCTGTAAGTGCTTCGTACTTCTTATAAATATAGTCTGCACAGATTTTTTCAACCTCGTTTGCTACCTTGAAGGCATCGTCATAGTCTGTACCGAGACAAACTGCGCCGTGGCTCTTCATAATAACTGCCTTTGAGTCTGAACGCTTGAGGGCAGCAACAACGCCTTCACGAAGCTTACCTGTACCGGGAAGACCGTAGGAGCTTACGGGAATGTTATCACCGACAATTTCCTTGCTTTCACCCTCGATGCCGTTGATATCACAGCCCATAGCGGAAACGATTGAAGCGTTTGCCTGATGGGTATGAATTACGAAGTTTACCTCGGGACGAAGGATGTAGCACTGAGCGTGAAGACCCTTTTCGCTTGAGGGCTTGATGTCGCCTTCGTAAGCAAGGTCATAAAGGTTAACTGTAACAATGTCGTCGGGAGTAAGGGAGATATAGTCTCTGCCTGAGGGAGTGATAACGAACTGTGTATCGCTGATACGGCAGCTTACGTTACCCCAGGTACGGGCAATAAGACCTGTTTCAACAAGCTTTTTACCTGCTTCAACAACTATTTTTTTAGCTTCTAAAATATCCATCTGTATCACCTCTTAAAGTTGACACAAGGCAGGCATACGCCTGCCTTGCGGGTTTTGTTTAATTATTCAACAATTGCAATATTTGCGAATACTTTGTCGAAGCGAGCAAGTGCATCGTCGATCATTTCTTCTGTATAAGCTGCTGATGTGTAAAGTCTTGAGCCTGCAAGAGTTACAAGACCCTCTGCCATGTAAGCAGCACCCATGTGGGTCATTTCAGCCTTACGCTTGCTTGTTTCCTTGATTACGCCGGGAATCTCCCAAGGCTTCATCCAGTTAAGTGAGAATGCAAGAG
This sequence comes from Acutalibacteraceae bacterium, assembly GCA_045638245.1. Lineage (GTDB taxonomy): Bacteria > Bacillota > Clostridia > Oscillospirales > Acutalibacteraceae > UBA6857. Next base: position 2,699 of record JAZUAZ010000144.1, read on the forward strand.
TACCAACAGTTTCCATGTGGCAGATTGAGCCCTGGTTGAATGCTACGAAGGGAAGATTATACTTATCGATAATCTTGTTAAGACCTGCAGTCATTCTGTCACCCATGAGACCTGCCTTCTGGCAAGCGTTCTGCTTGTCAATTTCTTCAAGAGTATAGTAACCTGCTACGCATGAGATGGGAGTAGCAGCAAGAGTACCGCCGCAGAATGCCTTCTTGATCTTCATGCCGCTAGCATCAAGACCTGCGCCCATGTACTGCATATATTCTCTCTTACCGCCGATACCGCCTGCACCGGGATATCCACCTGCGATAACCTTACCGAAGATTGTAAGGTCGGGTTCAACGCCGAAGTAGCCCTGAGCACCTGCCATACCGAGACGGAAGCCTGTAACAACCTCATCGAAGATAAGGAGTGCGCCGTACTTACGGCAAAGTCTTTCAACGCCCTTGTTGAACTCGAAATCAAGAGGACGTGTACCGCTTTCGGGACCAACGGGTTCAATGAATACTGCTGCAGTACCGCCGTTGAGCTGGTTTCTGCGAAGCTTCTTTTCAAGATCGTTAAGATCGTTGGGGAAGAATTCCTGTGTATCTCTCATAAGACGCATGGGAACGCCGCTTGCCTGTGTGAACTTTGAGCCGGGAACACGGATACCGTAACCGAGCTGATCTGACCAGCCGTGGTATGCGCCGCCCATCTTGAGGATGTGCTTTTTCTTTGTAGCAAGTCTTGCAACACGGCAAGCTACCATACAAGCCTCAGTACCTGAACCGAGCATACGGAACATATCTACAGTGGGAACTGAATCTGAAATCTTCTTAGCGAGCTTGTATTCGAACTCGTGGAAAAGACCTGTTGAAGGACCGCATGTCTTGAGAAGGTCAATAACCTGATCACGTACCTCGGGAGGATTGGAGCCGAGAACTGTGGGACCACCTGCCTGAAGGAAGTCGTAGTATTCGTTGCCGTCGATATCGTAGAGCTTTGCGCCCTCAGCCTTTGTGAAAACAAGGGGGAACGGATAGTTGAAAGCAAGGTTGTGCTGAACACCGCCGGGGATGATCTGCTTTGCTTCTGAGATCATTGCCTTTGACTTCTGGCACTTTGCATCAAAATATTCTTCTTCATACTTTTTGAGAACGTCGGGTGCAATTGAATGCATGGGAAGCTTGATAAGGTCTTCAAGCTGCTTTGTTACCGCTCTGGCGTCGGGATAGGTTGAAATAGAAAATCTTGTGTCCATCTTTAACATCTCCTATGTAAAATATTTTCGGTGAGTCGCCACTCACTCATTTGTCCCTATAATTATACAATATTTAGTAATTAGTTGTCAACTGTGGCAGGTGTAGAAAAAAATTAAGTTTTTTTATATATGTTTACATATTTTTCAAATTTTCTGACAGAAAAGTGCTGCAAACGGCATATATTTTATTGAATGCAGAAGCCGGATTTTGTTTGGCGGACTGACGCTCCTTCCTTCTTCAAGCCTTCCTCGCGATTGCGCATTGAGAATTGAGAATTGTCGTGCAACACTTCCGCCGTAAAATCTCTCCGCCGATACTTTTATCGGGACTCTGCTATGCGCTGCTGTTTGACGTCCTGCATTTTTCTTCTTAAAATTATAGATGAGAAGTTACTTTTGTAACTTCTTTGTCACCGTCCTGAGAAAACCGCAAAATCATTCAAAGGAAGGTAAAATTTTGAGTAAAAACTATCTTATTTATCCATGCAAGGTTATGCGAATAACCCAGAACTGCTCGGGCAGTACCTCCCACCTGCCTCACACAAAGGGCTTCCCATCGGATTATCCCATAGATGAGGGCTGTGAAGACGGAAAGCAAAGCTTTTTGTACTGTCCCTGCGATGAAATGAAAATCACACGTATTTACGGTGTAGGTACCCGCGGCACAAACACGCTGTGGCTCGAAAGCACCTCCCCCGTACTTTTCGCCGACGGCACCGAGGATTTTTTCACAATGCTTATCACACATCCCGATGACTCCGACCTTAAAAAGCTTAAAGTCGGACAAATTTTCACACGCAAGGAAAAAATCTGCCGCGAAGGAAAGGACGGTGCCTCGGCAAATCACTTTCACTTAAGCGGCGGCAAAGGAAAATTCAAGGGTAACGGCTGGATAAAAAATTCCAAAAGTAAATGGGTTCTCACCGTAACGGGAAGAGCCTGCCGTCCCGAAAGTCTTTTCTTCATAGATCCCGACTTTACACGTGTTGTTGACAGAAAATGCATAAGCTTCCGCACCTTGCCCGAGGAAAAATACACCGAGGGAAATTACCGTGTGACCGCGGAGCTTCTCAACGTGAGAAAATCTCCTTCAACCAAGGGAAAGAAGCTGACCTTCGATGAGCTCACCGAGGATGCGCGCAAAAAAATCCTTACTCTTTCAGGCAAGGAGAAAAACGGGTACGTAAAAGGGCTTACCTTCACCGCACTCGAAATCAGAAACAACTGGGGCAGAACCCCCTCGGGCTGGGTATGTCTCGACTACTGCGAGGCGATAAAATGAGTGAAGAAGCACTTGTCGCCCTTCTCAGCCTCATCGGTACTCTCGCAGGCTCCTTCGGCGGTATCCTGACCTCAAACCGACTCACCGCCTACCGTATTGAGCAGCTTGAAAAGCGCGTAGAAAAGCACAACTGCCTCGTCGAAAGAACATATCAGCTCGAGGAGGATATGGAAATCGACAAAGAAAAAATCAAGGTCATAAACAACCGTCTTCGTGACCTTGAGGAATTCCACAAGCCCGGAAGAGGCAGTCAGCAGTCAGGAAACTTTCAACAGTAACACGAAAGGAGAACAGTATGAAGAACATAGATATAACGCCCGTAATTGAGGCTCTCATAGGTCTTCTCAGCATCATCATAACGGGATTCCTCATCCCCTATCTCAAACAGAAGCTCAGCAACGAAAAGCGCGAAAAGCTCAGAAGCTGGGTAAGCATCGCCGTTGCCGCCGCAGAGCAGCTTATGAAAAACAAATCAGGTCTCGAAAAGAAGGAGTATGTTGTTTCCTTCCTTCTTTCAAAGGGACTCGTATTCGACATTGACGAGGTTACGGCTATGATTGAGTGCGAGGTTTATAAGCTGGGAGCAAAGCAGTAAGCACGACTCTTCACAGGCAGTAGGTCAGCTACTGCCTTTGTTTTTTGTCTTAATGTTTCAATCAACCTTCAGCCGTGGTAACGCTCAAGCCGCTTGGCTCGGACCTCTTCGTCTTTGCCTTTGGCAAATTCACCTTTTCCTCCGCCTTACTGCTAACCACTGCCTTCTACTTTTTCATCTTAATGTTTCAATAATATTTCAGACGTGGTTACGCTCAAGTCGCTGGGCTCGAACCCTTCCACCGCTTCGCGGTCCCCCTTTTCCTCCAGAAACGGGCATCCTTTTGTCTGCTTCGCAGACATTTCCCCTGACAGGGGAATTTCCTTTCAGGGCAGGCGGGGGCAAGGTGGCTCCTGCGGAGCAAATAAATGCTTTGTCCTGAGCGACAAAGTAAGCAAAACGCTCTTGGAATGATAAGGAAATCCGAAAGTACTTTCGCTGACACCACCCTTTAAGCTTTATCAAATAAAAAGACACTGCATCTGAACAACATATTTGCAAGCCTTCGGGCGAAACATTTCTCCCGTGTATTTCAATAACTGCTCGGGAGTTTCACAGCTCAATATACTTGAATGTTTAATAAATACGCCCGCTTGATTGTACTTGCCATTCAGTTTGTTAACTTGTCTACTGTTCTCGTCATCAATCCAACCACCGTGTATTCCGACATTCGCTGACCGCTCCTGTGGTGGTTTTAATAAGAGAATGCCTCCAGCCTTCTGCAATTAAACTTTACGGAAAGCAATTCCTTTTTCCTTGATTAAACATACAAGTAAGTATCTGTGTAAAATGGGTTAATTATCAAAGCTACCTCTGCGTAATAACTGTAAAAGAAAGACAAAGCATCTCAGCGGCCTGCGGCATTACTTGCTATTGCCGCTACCGCCTTTCCCGCTGCGAAAACAATAAACGAAGGGCATCGTCACCGAAGCGCTCGCAGTGCGAGATGAAGCGAGGTGAGGATGGCGCAGCGGTCGAAATTCATAGGCGCTCCAAGCCGTAATGAATTTCGGGAACCGCAAGAGGCGGGTAGTCTTTCAGAGAGTAGTAGGATTTAATAATAACTATCTTTTGTGGAGTTCTGAACTGATGGCACGCGTCCGTAGTTTGTTGTTGAAGGCGGACTACACATATATTCTGAAAATGACGAGCCGTGTCTATAAAAAAAGAGCGCTTTGCATCCTTTGTCGCTCCGGACAAAGGATGTGCCATAGCGGCATGAGCGTTACCACGGTGAAATCCTCATTGAAACATCAAGATGAAAAAGCACATAAAAAAGCACCCTTCGAAAGGATGCTTTTTTCTCGCTTA
>JAZUAZ010000145.1:0-11302 GCA_045638245.1 Acutalibacteraceae bacterium
CTCTTCATCGACGGCAAAAACAATAAGGATGTTATCCTCAGGTGCCGAGGACGAAGCGAAAATCTCATAATATTTGTAGCCCGCGTACTGATTTATCTGCTCATCCTCTTCTCCTGATGATATAAAGCCGAATATAAGCATAAGAACAAAGGATACAATCATTATAATCACAGGCAATAGCCAAATTAACAGCTTCTTATTTTTCTTTTTTGCAACCTGTACCGGATATTGATAGTTCATTCCTATATTATACGATGTCGCATTTTCCTTTTGCATTGTATTTGCAGTACCAATATTGTTTTTCATTTCTTCCATAATATCGCGTCCTCTTCTATAATGTTTTATTCACCCTTGAAAACGTCGGCAACCTCGTGAATGGTAAGATACGCCTTGGAATCAATACGGTGAACAATATTTTTCATTTTAGCTATCTGGAAACGGTTTACAACAAAGTATACCAAAGCCATATCCTTGTTGGTAAAGCCACCCTTTGCGGCAATTTTTGTAGTACCGCAACCGAATTCCTGAATAAGAGCCGAGCTTACCTGCTCAGGCTTCGAGGTAACAATCATAACTCCCTTTGAGCGGTCAAGACCTTCAACGATAAAGTCAACGGTTTTAAGACCCGCATAATAGGTAACTATCGAATAAAGAGGAAGTATCCAGCTATTCATCACAACGCCGCAGATTATATAAAGAATCACGTTGTAGCCCATAACAAAGCTTCCTACCGAAAGTCCCAGCTTCTTTGAGAAAATAACTGCCATAACCTCTATACCGTCAATAGCACCGCCGCTTCTTATGGTAAGGCCGCTTCCTGCACCCGATATAAGACCGCCGAAAACAGCGCACAGCAGAAGGTCATCCTCAGCTATGGGTGACATCAGACTTACATCTATAGGCAGCACGTCTGTAATAAGGTATGCTCCGACAGAGTAAACCGCAACGGCAAATACTGAGTACACAGTAAAAACAACACCCTGCCTTTTAAGACCGAAAAGGAAAAGCGGCAGATTGAGTATTATCAGAAATAACGACAGACTCATCCACTCGGGTGTTACCTGAGAAAGAAGCAGAGACGTACCCGAAACACCACTGTCATAAAGCTTTACGGGCGCAATAAAAACCGTAACACCGAAGGCATTTACCGTACCCGCAATGATAAGCATAAGGAAGTTTTTCACCTTCAGCTCCTTAAGCTCAAGAATATACGGCATAACCGCTCTTTTTATTTTACTGCCAAATCCGGCCATTGCTTTATTCTGTTTCATCAGCAACCTCCCTTATCTGAGCATTTTTATTGAAGGCACAAGAGCAAGTCCGAGTCCGGAAAGTGAATTTATGCCCTTACTGTAAAGTGCCTCATCAGCATACACATCAGGAGAATGAGCATCAAGTCCCATTGTTACAAGAGGCTTTTTTTCTGAAATGAGACGCCAGAAATCAGGATAGGGATATCCCTGCTTGCCGTCATTTATCGAATGGCTGAAGCCGAGAAGGTTATATTCAAGAGGAGTTCCTGTCTCTATAGCCTTGTTTATTATATCGTGAGAAATCTTTTCGCAGTGTTCATCGAAAACAGGATAGCCTCTCATAAATATATCAGGATGGGCAATATAGCTGAAAAGCCCCGTGTCCATAGCCTCAACAATGTCGTCACGGTAACGGTAAAGCTGCTCGGGCGAGGTCATATCTCCGTTATATATATGTCCGGGCTCATCCTCACAGAAGTGGTGACCGAGAATAAGATAGTCTATTTCGTACTTCTCAAGCATCTGCTTGAGCCACGGCATATATTTAGGAAAGTACTCACATTCAAGTCCGAGCTTTATACTGATTTTATCCTTATACTTTTCTTTGAGTGCCTTTACACTGCTGCAGTAGTCTTCGAAGTCCTTTTCGGGCATACGCATATATGAGGTGTATCCCTCAAAGGGCCAGGGAGAATGGTCGGCAAACCCTATTTCATCAAAGCCTGCCTTTATCGCTTCGAGAACATATTCCTCGTCAGCTCCCTTGGCATGTAAGCAGCGTACAGTGTGGGTATGGTAGTTGTATTTCATTTTTTATCAGATCCTTTTTTATTTCTATAGTCTGCAAGGCACAGGCTTAACCTATGCCTCCGAGAAGTGCCCCCGCAATAAGTACGATAATGCATATCGGACAGAAAACATATTTTGCAAGGGGATAAAACCACTTGCCGACAAGTCTTGCCCTGCCCTTATTCACTTCAGCGGTTACAACCTTTTTTCCGAGCACCCAGAAAAACATAATTCCCGCAAGACCTGCCCCGAGGGGACAGATGTAAATTGAAATAATATCCATCCAGTCGGAAACGATATGCTGAATAAGTAAAGATATTCCGAGTCCCGTACCGCACACAAGTGCCGCCGCAGGGATTCTCTTAAGCTTGAGTTTTTCCTGCACCGTTGCTATGGGAGACTCGTAAAGATTGATAAGCGAAGTAAGTCCCGCAAAGAAAACCGCAATAAAGAAAATTATTGCTACAACCGAGCCGCCGGGCATCGCTCTGAAAAGATTCGGCAGGAAAACGAACATAAGCATAGGTCCGCCGGTTGAAAGCTCTGCACCTGCAGTTGCCATTGCAGGGATGATAACAAGAGCCGCGAGTATAGCTGCAAGAGTATCAAAAAATGCAACATTCCGTGCACTTTTGGGTATATCCTCCTTATCGGAAAGATAGGAACCGTAAATAAGAGTACCGTTACCTGCAACGGAAAGGGAGAAAAATGCCTGACCGAGAGCATAGACATAGGTTTTCGGATCAAGAAGTGCCTCGGGATCAATACTGAAAATGTATCTGTAGCCGTCTGCAGCCCCCTCACGGGTGGAAATATATATTGCAAGACCTACAAAAAGCATAAAGAACAGAGGCATCATAATTTTATTTGCCTTTTCAATACCTGAGCCGATACCGAAAATAAGTATTACAAGAGTTACCGCAACGGCAAGCACCTGCCATAAATTATTTCCGTATTGTGATGCCATCGTACCGAAGGCGGCAGTAAAGGAATCAACATCGGTCGGTGCAAGTGTGCTTCCTGTAAAGGTGCCGACAGTATATCTGAATATCCATCCCATAACAACGGTATAGCCTATTGCAAGAGCAAGCGAGCCGAGAGTAGGTATAAGTCCCATCGCCTGACCGAGCTTCTCCTTGCCTCTGCTTTTTGCCGCATAGCCGAAGGCATCTACAGGTCCGCTTCTTGAAAGTCTGCCAAGACTCATTTCACCTATAACGCCCGTTGAGCCTATAAGCAGAACAAAAAGAAGATAAACGAGTATAAAAGCTCCTCCGCCGCCCGATGATACTCTCATGGGAAAGAGCCATATATTTCCCATTCCTACCGCAGAGCCGATACAGGAAAGTATAAATCCCCAACGGCTTGCAAAGGAATCACGCTTATTTTTTTCCATATACAATACCTCATTTTGTACTTTTTTGTTGTTTTCAGCTATATAATATCACATATAAACCATTAAATCAAATGTTTAAAGCAAGTTTATATTGCAAAAAAAAGACAAATGTGTTATTATAACTACGATTATAAAGCTATAACAGAAAAGGAGAAATGATATTATGAAGGTTATAGTACTCAATGACGCTCTTGAAATTTCAAAAGAGGCATCTGAAATTATTATTAAGCAGGTAAACAAAAACAAGGGCAGCGTTATCGGCTTTGCTACCGGCGCATCACCTGTTGAAACCTATAAAAGAATTATCGAGGCATACGAAAAGGGTGAGGTAAGCCTTAAGCACATCACCACCTTTAATCTTGACGAATATGTAGGCCTCGACAGAGAAAATGTAAACAGCTACTTCTGGTTTATGAAGGATAATCTTTTCGGCAAAACCGACGTTGACTTTGATAAGGTAAACTTCCTTTCAGGTCTTGCTGAGGATATTGACGCCGAATGTGACAGATACTCCGGTTGTATAAGAGAGTGCGGCGGTATCGACCTTCAGATTCTCGGTATCGGCACCAACGGACACATCGGCTTTAACGAGCCCGGTGACAAGTTTGCAGACGGTCCCTTTGCAGTAAAGCTCACCCAGAGCACCATTGATTCAAACAGAAAGTACTTTGAGGCAGTCGGTGATACTATGCCGGAATACGCTCTTACAATGGGTATAGGCGATATTATGCGCGCAAAGAAGATCATCCTTATTGCAACAGGAAAAAGCAAGGCTGAGGCTGTAAAGGCTCTCGTTGAGGGTGAGGTAACTGCAGAATGTCCCGCTTCAATTCTCAAGCTCCATTCCGACGTTACTGTTTTCCTTGACAAGGAAAGTGCCGCTCTTTTAGGTGAAGCAAAATGAGTCTTGACGTAATCCCCAAGCTCAAGACCTCACCGAAAATAAAAAGCATCACCGTAACCGAGGACAAAAAGCTTCTTCTCAGATGGTCGAAGGTTGAGGGTGCAGAGAAGTACGCAATAAAAAGAGCCCTTTCGGATGAAAAGGACTTTGAGCACATCGAATGGTGCAAAAAAACAGAATTCACTGACGAGAACGTAAAAGAAAACGTCACCTACCGCTACAAGGTAATGGCTTATAAAAAGCTCGAAGGTAAAAAAACATCCACAAAGCTCAGTGCAGTAAAAGCGGCGGTCATTTCAGATATCCCCGCCCCCCTGAATCTCACTGCAAAGGCTGACAAGGGAGCGTCAATAAAACTAAGCTGGGATAAATGCGACTGTGCGGATGCTTACATCGTAAGCCGCAGAAACGACTTCTACTCACAGATTCTGCCCATCGCCAGAACCGAGGATAACACCTTCACTGACGATAAAACAGTATGGGGACAGCCCTATCACTATTCCGTGCAGGCGGTTACAGGAGTAGGTGAAGAGGAAAAGCAGGGCAACTTCAGCAATGAGGTACACTGTGTAAGCCTCGACAAGGGTCAGCTGCTTTCACTCAAGCCCCTAAGAGGCAAGAAAATAAGCCTCACTCTCAGGCTAATAAGCGGAGCAGAATGCTACTGCATTGAAAGAGCCGAAGCAGAAAACGGTCCCTTTGAAGAAATTTTCCGCACCGGCAGTGCTTTAGAGTATGCCGTTACAGATAAGGTCCCCAAGGCATACAGGACCTACTATTACCGCATAAGAGCCTGTAAAACTGTATCGGGTAAGGAATTTTACGGCAATTACTGCAAGACAGGTACGGTTAAATCCAAGTATTAAAATAAATTATGAAAAATTCTTGACTTAATCCGTCATTTAGTTTAAAATGGAATAGTACAAATAAAATACAGGAGGAAATTTTTATGAAAAAGATTATTTCACTCGTTCTTGCTCTGATTATGATTATGTCAGTTGCAACCGTCGGTTTATCAGCTATGGCAGCAGACGATGATGTTGCAGTTGTTGAAGTAACCGGTGAAGAATCAACCGAAGACACTGCAGAAGAACACAGAAACTTCTATCAGGTTATCTGGGATATGATTCTTGAGATTTACGGCCTTTTCAAATACATCTTCTATGATGTATTCCTCGGCAAGGCTCCCTGACAGATTCACAATTAAGCTTTACGGTACCTTCCTTTGAAGGTACCGTATTTTTTATACGAAAGGGTACGGATGCACTGTATATTCACAGTGTACCCGTACCCTTTTGATTATTGCTTTCTGATTTTATTAAGCTGACTGTTTATATCCAGAAGCTGTTCCTTCGTAAATTTCATCCCCGCCGTACCGAGAAGGTTCGTAAGCCGCAACACCGTAAAGCCGTTCATCATTTTAAGCATACTTTCATTCATTTCGAAGCCTGCAAAGGAGGCAGTACCCGGTGCGCCCGTCATACTCTTCATAAAGCCTGCAAAAAGCCGCTTTCCGCCCTCGGTTGCAAGAATATCCCCCAGCTTATCGTTAAGGGAGAAATATCCCTCGGGCTCGGTAATGTCAAACCAGTTGAGTACTGCGCCCTTTTCTTTGAGACGGTACCTTTCGTTGAACTCCCCGACCTTACGTATAACGCTTGTGTCCTTACAGTCCCCTGCCTTGGCAATAATATGCGTTTCGCCTCTGTTAGGTACTTCAAAAACAAAGAACCTGCTGTCACTTTTTTGCTTTGCAAAGGGTGTACCGTTAAGGTAAAGCTCAACCTCAGGCTGATTTGAATAAACCGTTACCTTCGTGTACTCCTCCACTCTGTCAACGTATCTCTTACCGCAGATGTGAACAAATGCTTCCTCGCTGAGCCACGCCTTGTAGGCATAAAAAGCATCCTTTTTGTATTTTCTGTCGAAAGAAACCAACCCCTTATGATTCATACCGTTTTCTCCGCCCTCGTTTCTTGCATCAGCTCCGAAGTCGAACATATTCCACACATAGGTACACCACAGAAAGTCTCTTGTGAAAAGCTGCTTTATAAGCTCCTCGTGATAATATGCCTGATACTCCTCTGTGTAATCCCCCTGCTGAGGCTTGGAAGAGTGCCAGTCAAGTCCCTCACAGCCGTACTCACTCACACCTACAGGAATATCGGGATGCTTCTTGTGAAAAGCATCAAACCACGGCCCGTTCATTGAAGTGTCGCCTCCGTACCAGCCGAAATAATGATTATACGCCACCAGGTCGGGAATCTGTATATAAGGGTCATCGGTGTCGCACATCGAAACGCAGGCTATTGCCGTAAGCCTTGTTTTATCCATTTCGTGGCACAGCTCATTAAGAAGCCTGTGATTTTCAAGCAAATCCTCATCGGATGAGCCGTTCATCGTAATCTCATTTGAAAGCCCCCACACAACAATGGAGGGATGGTTGTAATTCTGAGCTATAAGCTCCTTCATCTGCTGAAGGGTATTTTTTCTGCCCTCGGGTACGTGATGAGAAATATAAGGAATCTCCGCCCAGACTATAATGCCCTTCTCATCGCAAAGATCATAAAAATATCTGTCGTGCTGATAGTGTGCAAGTCGGATTGTATTTGCTCCCAACTCAGTTATAAGCTCTATATCCTCCCTGTGATCCTCGGAAGAAAGGGCATTACCCTTCACGGGGCGGTCCTGATGGCGTGATACTCCCCTTAGGGGATAGCTTTCGCCGTTGAGGAAAAATCCCTTCTGAGGATCAACAAAAAAGCTTCTGCAGCCGAAACGTGTACCTACTCTGTCAATAGCCTCACCGTCCTGATAAAGCTCAACAAAGGCAGTATAAAGATAGGGATGCTTCCTTCCGTGCCACAGCTTTACACCCTCAATCGAAAATGAGATTTTTTCATCCTCACTTTTCTCACTGAATACTGTATTTCCTTCTTTATCCTTCACTGTATAAACAAGATACTGACCCGCTTTTCTGTTTGTAACGTATGCGGTTATTTCTCCCCTTGCCGTTCCTTTCTCAACCGATGTCGTAACTGTTATTCCCTGAGAGCCGTAATAATCAAGGTCGAAATGGGACTCAGGTACACATATAAGATAAACGTCACGGTATATACCTCCGTAGAAGGTGAAATCCGCCATTCTCGGATATACATCCCCTCTGTCACTGTTGTCCGCGTCAACGGTAATAATATTTTCATCCTTCATAAACTGTGTAACATCTGCCCTGAAGCCGCTGTAGCCTCCCTCGTGGTGACATACTCTCTCGCCGTTGATAAACACATCAGCAACGGAATTTACACCCCTGAATTCAAGATAGTATCTGTCGCTTTTCGGAATTTCGCTGCTTGAAAGCTTTTTTACGTATCTGCACCTGCCTCTGTAATAGTCTCCGCCACCGTCCTGGCCGTCAATACCGTTCCACGTATGAGGCAGGTTTACAAAATACCAGTCCGAAGGCACCTTGTCGGGAATGTCCCCCGGATTTTTGGTAAAGGCCCATTTCTTGTTAAGACAAACCGTTTCTCTCATATATTTACTCTCCTTCTGATTTATTGTGTTTCTTTTTCAGTATTGCTATATTCTCAAGCACCTGATTTTTACCCAACGGATATATAAATAAAAGCACAAGACCCAACAGTATGAAGCCTGCGGCAGGTACGAGAGTGGAAATGTTGAAAATACCGTCAACCACGCTCTTGTCGAAGGCTGTTTCCTCACTGTAGCCGATAAAGGTAAGAAGAAGCCCCGAAAGCCCCGAGGATGCCGCCTGTCCGAGCTTTCTTGCAAAAGAATAAAGTGCATATACCGTACCGTCTTCACGGATGCCGTTTTTAATCTCAGAATAATCAATAACATCAGTAATAAGCGCCCACGACACCATAGAAAAAACTCCGAGACCTATCCAGGAAACAGTCTGAAAGCCTATATACACCCAAACGTTTGCAGGTCTGATAAAAAAGAGAATCAGCGATCCGACACCTGCAATTATATTTGAAACACCGCTGATTTCAGCCTTGCCAAAGCGTACCGCAAGAGGCTTTGCCACAACTGCCGCCACCAGCATACCCAGACTCATTGTAATTGTTGCTACCGTCTGCATACGGGCGTCGCCGTAATAATTCGGAAAAACGTAATTTATCATCTGTTGCATCGTCAGCTGAGAAAGAAGCATTATCACCGAGGCGGCAATTATAGTCACAAGAGGCTTGTTTCCCGCCGCATTTTTAAGCATCGTGAATGTATTGTTGCTCTTCTGTTTTGCCTCGTCGGGCACTGCCCTTACTCTTTCCTTAACTAAAAAGTAACAAAGAAGGTAGCAGACCAGAGCGAGAAGAGAAAATATACCTGCTACAAGGGTGAACCTGCTTCCAATCATCACATCCTTACCGTCACGGCTCTCGTAAACGAGCAGCGGTACTCCGCCTGTAACTATCGCACCGCCTATCATGCCGCCTACGGTACGGTAGGTAGAAAGAGACTGTCTGTCACCCGGCTCAGGCGAAATCGCTGACGCCATTGAGCCGTAGGGAATATTTATACCGGTATAAAAAAATGAGCCCCACAGAATATAGGTAACAAAAAGGTATGCTATCTTAAGTCCCGTACCGAAAGAGGCAAGTGAGCTCTGATAGATAAGAAAAGATGTCACCGTCACAGGGATACATAGTCTGAGTATCCAGGGGCGGAATTTACCGTTCCCCTTATCCCGGCCTCTGTCACATATTCTGCCCATAGCGACATCAGTAAAAGCATCAATAAACCTTGCCGTCATCATAACAGCACCTATCACTGCCGCAGGTACACCCATAACATCTGTATAAAACTTTAACAGAAAGCCGGAGGACAGAATAAAAGTGAAATCGTTACCAAGATCACCGAACAGATACCCCAGCTTATCTTTTATACCAAAGGGTGTGGATTTGTTTTCCATCAAGAAAGTCTTCCTTTCGTAGTATGCTTTATTTTATTTTGCCAAAGAAAAGGCAAAGCATACAAAAAAAGAAAAAAATCTGACATCCCGAAGGATGTCAGATTTATGTTTTAGAAATGAGTCATTCCGCATACACAGGTTCTGTGTATTCCGAAAATCTTCCAGATGAAACGGATAATAGCGTAGATAATTCTCATAATCCAGTTATTGCTGTGGCAGAAGCATCCGCAATCACCTGAAAGGATATCACGTTCACATCCGTCACACTTGCCGTCACCGTTATTATCAACGTGGCCTGTATTGCCGATTACATCATAATGTACGTCACCGCAGGTGAGACATTCTACGTAATTCTCATAGCCGTTTTCATCACAGGTGGGAGCCTTATCAGGCTTTGATACCCATGTATGGCCAAGCTTCTCGTGAGTGGTTTTAACAGTGTAATTACATACTGTACATCTCTCAAGAGTGTAGCCATCCTTCACGCAGGTAGGCTCAAGATGCTCGGTTTCAATCTTATGACCGAGTGCCTCGCCGATTTCAATAACCTTGGTGCCGCAGATTTCACAAGTGTATACAATGTATCTGCCGCTCTCACAGTCTTCCTCTCTGAAGTTATCGTAAAGCGGGTTACCTTCACTGTCAAGAGGTACGCTGTGGCTGTTGCCTGTCACTGTCTTTGTTTCTGTTGCATCACATTCTGTACAGGTACGTGTAAGTGTTACTGTTTCGGTACAGTCGCCTGAGCCGATCCATTCGCCCCATGTATGACCTGATGCGGGAACCTTGATTCCGATGTAGCTGTCACCGCATGAGCAGGTATAAGTTGTATAACCTTCCTTTGTACATGTGGGTGCGGTTACTGTTGCCTTATAGGTGTGACCGGTTGCAGGGATTACCTCGCCGCCTTCTGTCTTACCGCATCCGTTTGCACAAGTGTAAACGGCCTGCTTACCTGCATTATTGCAATCAGGTTCAATCTTTTCTGCAATAAGCTGCATATCGTGTCCGAGAGCGCTACCGGTTTCAGCACCGCATTCTGTACATGTTGCAGGCTTGTCACAAACCGCTGCACCGTATTCGTGGTCAGTTATTTCTGCTTTGTCGCAGACATCACAGTTGTGATCTCCGTCATTTGCTTTATCTGAGCAATCTTCAAGTACCTTCTTGCATCCGTAGTCACATACGTGATCATCGTCTGTTGCTGAGTCTGCACAAGTGCCATAAACCTTATCGCATCCGTAGTCGCAATCGTGGTCGAAGTCTGTGTCTTCACAAGTGCCATAAACCTTATCGCAACCGTAGTCACAAGCATGGTCTAAGTCTGAGTCTTCACAAGTGCCATAAACTTTATCGCAACCGTAGTCGCAATCGTGGTCGAGATCTGTATCTTCGCAGGTGCCGAAGTCGTTCTTGCCACATCCGTAATCACAGATATGGTCGAAGTCTGTGTCTTCGCAAGTGCCGTAAACCTTATCGCAACCGTAGTCGCACTTATGGTCGAGGTCTGTATCTACGCAAGTGCCGATTGTTTCTGTACAACCGTAATCACAAACGTGGTCTTTGTTCTTATCTTCGTGTACACCTTGATATGTGCCGCAACCTCTGTCGCAAGCATGATCTTTGTCGTCATCCTTGTGGCCGAGAGCGTTACCGGTTTCAGCACCGCATTCTGTACATGTTGCAGGCTTTTCACAATCTGCTTCACCGTATTCGTGGTCAGTTATTTCTGCTTTGTCGCAGACATCACAGTTGTGATCTCCGTCATTTGCTTTATCTGAGCAATCTTCAAGTACCTTCTTGCATCCGTAGTCACATACGTGATCCTTGTCTGTTGCTGAGTCTGCACAAGTACCATAAACCTTATCGCATCCGTAGTCGCAATCGTGATCCTTATCGTTGTCTTCGCAAGCACCGAAGTCGTTCTTGCCACATCCGTAATCACAGTCGTGGTCCTTATCGTCGTCTTCGCAAGTGCCGAAATACTTGTCACAACCATAATCACAATCGTGGTCGAAGTCAGC
>JAZUAZ010000146.1:0-2232 GCA_045638245.1 Acutalibacteraceae bacterium
ACCGAAGTATTCACCGCAGCCGTCACATACATAGCCGTTCTGACAGCTGTATTCGATTTCGGGATCGTGTTCAAGTGAGCCTGCATTTTCGAGGGTAAGGACTGTATGAAGCTCTCTTTCAAGCTGATGGTTGTTGGGGCAGGAATCATCAGGACCGTGGGTATCACAAGGCCACCAATGGTAATTTTCATCGTGCTCTGTATCCATGGCATTGCCCCATTCGCAGTTATCATTGTAGCGACAGCTGCTACAGGTTCTGTTTGTGCTGCTTATCCATGAATGTGCCTGTGTTAAAGTAGGAGTATAACATCTTCTGCAGTAATACCAGTGATGTGTTGAATTATATGTCCAGTCACTTGCAAGAGAAAGATGTTCAAGAGCTTCAACATTGGTTATCTTTTCTTCACCGCATGCTGTACATCTCTCTGTCTTTACACCCGCTTCTTCACAGGTTGCAGTATTACTGATAGTTGTGTATGTATGTGTACATACCTTGTAGATATTAACAACAAAGGTGTGCTCCCTCTTCTGAACAACCGAACCGTCATATGTAAGGTCAAGGGTTACGGTAATAGTATAATCACCGGGAGCTGTAATGCTTGAAAGGTTGTATTCCTTAAGACCTTTGCCGCTTCTTGTTGCAATGATGTTGTTTGAACCGTCACGGACAACAAAGTGGCATATTGTATCAAAGCCCAATGCCTTATAATAAAGGTCAAGAGGCTTTTCCTCATAGGCGATTACTCTGCTTGTACCCAGAGGAACACTGTCAATAACACTTGTAACTCTGTCTGTGGGAATTTCAGGTGTCTGTCTGATGAAATCATAATATGTAAATATCGCAGTATCCTCTCTGTTGTCATAGAACTGCTGCGGTGATGAGGTACTTGAATAGGTATAACGCTTGCCGTCGTTTACGATAACCTTATTTTCAATACCCGGCTTAAGCATAGCGGACCTGATGTGCATATCGCCCTTCTTCAGGCTGCCTCCGTCCTTGCCGCCGTAACGGAAGAGTACGCTTTCAATACCCTCTGTAAGAAATACGCCGTTGTTGATTGTTGTACCGAAGTAGTTTGTACCGTCATCAAATATGTCACAGCCGCCCTCACCGTAGAAGGTACCGCCGTTAATTGTTACGTAGGATTCGGTTGTTGAATTCTTCTTGAAAACGTTAGCCACGTAAGAGCTGTCTTTTGTTTTATCGTCGATAAGCTGGCCGCCTCGTGCGATAAACTTACCGCCGTTGATTGTAACGTTTGCATTGGAGCCTACGGTAAACACAGTACCGTAAACCTGGGTGCGAAGATTACCTGTGAAAAGCTTGCCGTTTATATAAACAGCAGTTGTCCAGTCAGTTCTTACGTGACCTACCTCATAGGTACCGCCGTCAATAGTAAGGTTGCCGTAGCTAACGCCGAAAATATCGCAGATAGGTGAGGTAATATAATTTTTCGCTTTAACAAGAGATGCATCATAATGCACCTTACCTGTACCTGCCGCACTTGTGTCCTTGATGGTAAGTGAGCTGTTGGCGTAATAAAAGCTGAATAAATACGGGAAGTGGTTACCGCCCATATACTGAGCATTTTCTTCACCGATTGTAACCTCAGCGGTAATAGTACGTCCGTTGAGATCAAGGGTTTTGTCACCTGCTACGGCAAAAAGCCCGTAATCAAAATCCTCGTAATCGTCGAATTCTCTTGAAATATCTCTGGTCAGCTTGATTTCAACCGGATCGTAATCGTTATAAGCCATAAGAGCATCTCTGAGCTGTGACCAGCTTTCAACCTCTATCTTTTCAACCTCTGCCGCAGAGGATGAAAAGCTCAAGGCTGACATAAGCAGTATAACCGCAGCCATAGTGATAAGCACGGTTAATAATTTTCGTGTCTTTTTCATAAAAATTCCTCCTTTAAAAGAATATATAGTTATACACATAATTATTGTATTATTTTCATGCAACTAAAGTCACCCTACAAATGTAGGGTTTTCGCATAAAAAATAAAGCTATGTTTTTTGGACAGGTTGCACAAAAGCACTCCATCAGGAGTGCTTTCAGTGAATTTATTTAACTTTTACGCTCTTAATTGAGCTCCATGCGGAATATACATAGCCGCTGTCGGTCTTGATGTAGCATCTGACCTTGAAGTAGTATGTCTTGCCGCTTGTGAGACCTGTAGCAGTACCGCTCTTTGAGTCAGCCTTGAAGTTTGCATACTTTGTAAAGCC
>JAZUAZ010000147.1:0-4955 GCA_045638245.1 Acutalibacteraceae bacterium
TAGACGCTGCAGGCTTTGACCACACGGGTACCTACACCTCGGGTGATGAAAAAAGATATATCATAGAAGATGTCAACGGAATAAGCTTCGGTTTTATCTGCTATACCTATGAGACTCCATATAACTCAACAACAGTAAAGGCTCTTAACGGTATTGCTATGAATTCCGAAACCTCTCCGCTTATAAATTCCTTTGACTACGACCACCTTGACACCTTCTATGCGGATATTGAGTCTCAGCTTGAAAATATGAGAAACGACGGAGCAGAGGTGCTTACCGTTTATATGCATTGGGGAGACGAATATAAAACATCTCCCAACAGCTGGCAGAAGGCTATGTCACAGAAGCTGTGTGATATGGGTGTTGACGTTATTGTCGGCGGACACCCCCATGTAGTTGAGCCTGTTGAGCTTCTTACCTCAACTGACGGAGAAAGTAAAACAGTATGTATTTATTCCGTAGGAAACTTTGTTTCAAATCAGCGCAGAGAGGTTATGGGAAGATACAACAGCGGCCATACTGAGGACGGTGCAATTTTTGAAATGACCTTCTCGAAGTACAGTGACGGAAGCGTATATTTTGAATATGTTGATGTAACTCCTACGTGGGTGCATCTTTACAAGGAAAACGGCAAGCAGGTACATTCTGTAGTACCGCTTTCAGATAATATGGATGCTTCTGCTCTCGGTCTTGACAAAACCTCCGGCGGCTACGAAAATGCCAAGGCTTCTTATGCGAGAACGATGACTCTTGTAGAGGAGGGTCTTGCCGAGTGTAATGAGTGGCTCGACAGTGTAGAGACTCCCGCAGAGAGGTACGTAAGAGAAAAATAACATATAAAAGTCACGGTATGAATTGCCGTGACTTTTTTATAAGGAAATCTTAAGAATTATCACCACATTTCACCTTGATATATTTTTCCGGCAGTGCTATAATCTCAATATCATAAAAAAGGAGATGAATACGTGAAACGCAGAACGATAGCTTTTGACAGATATCTGTTTGTCGGATGCATAATTGCTTTCATTTTACCTGTTATCCCTGCATTTGCGGGATTTGCAATAAAAGAAATCGCCCCTTTTGGAGAAAGAACTCTTTGCTCGATGGACGGTTTTTCACAGTACTATCCTATGCTTGAAAATATGGCTGATGCACTGAAAAACGGAGAGCTTTTTTACAGCTTCAACGGAGCTCTCGGCTTTAATCTCTGGGCGCAGAGTGCCTACTATACCAACAGCCCACTGTGGCTGCTTGTTTACCTTCTGCCTCACTCAGCTCAGCTTGTGGGAATAAATCTGCTTGTTGTTCTCAGATTCAGTCTCACGTCTGTTTTCTTTTATTACAGACTTTATGACAGGTATCGTGAAAGTAACGAGATAAAGAAATGTGTTGTTTTTCCCGCTATATCGCTTTGCTACGGTCTTAGCGGATATACCCTTGCCTTTGCAAATCAGTTTATGTGGGCGGATGTTGTTATGCTTCTGCCCCTTGTAATCCTCGGCCTTGAAAGGATGTTTGACAGGCGTTCTCCCTTTCTTTATATAATTACACTTTTTCTGTGTATGTGGACCTGCTTTTATCTGAGTTTTATGGTCTGTATATTTGTATGCCTGTATTTTGTTTATCTTGCGGTGACAAGAGCAGACAGCCTTCGCTTTGTTATAAAAAAAGGATGCGAGTTTGCCGGTGCATCTGTTCTTGCGGCGGCTCTTGCGGCAGTGGTACTCATACCTGTTTATAAGGCTCTTTCTCTTACACTTGCAAGTGAGCTCGGCTTCGAGGGTGAGCTTTTATTCAAGTATACGGTGAAGGAAATGCTCAGGATGCTGCTGCCCTTCGGTAAGCCTTCCCTTGAATTCCAGGCACCTAATCTTTATTGCGGCGTTGCATCTGCGGTAATGCTGATTTTTGCTCTTTTCTGCAAAAAGATAAATCTGCGTAAAAAGCTTGCTTCAGCTGCCTTTCTTGTGTTTATGTTCTTTACAATGAGTCTTAACCTCGGTGAATTTGTATGGCACGGCTTTCATTATCCCAATCAGCTTCCGGGAAGACAGAGCTTTTTGTTTATTTTTCTTGTGCTGTCCTTCTTTGCGGGCTTTGTTGCGGTTACATCAACAAAAAAGCTTCTGCTGATAGGCTTGAGTGTTGTTTTGTGTGTGGAGATAAGTCTTAACACCTGCTGTCAGCTCGGTACAAACGTATGGGCATCCCTTTCGTCTTCGATAAGGCGCTACGACAGCTCTGTTTCTCAGCTTGCACAGCGCGGAAACAAGGATGATTTTACACGTGTTGAATGGGCTGACGTAAACAAGAATAACTATCCGCAGCAATATTCCTTCAAAGGAGTTACATATTACTCCTCCACAATGAGCGGTGATGCATATAACTTCTTTCAGCAGCTCGGCATACCGAGGTACGCCAAAAACGTAAGCGTTTACTATTATCAAAGTGATATTACAAATGCAATTTTCGGATTGGAATATGTTATGCAGTCTGACGGAGTAACGGTCTGTCATAACAGACACGCTCTTCCTCTCGGTTTTGTGGCGGACAAAGGCGTACTTGATTTCGATCTTTATGCTCAGGAAAAAGGCCCTGCAACTCAGGAGGCTTTGTGGCTTTCACTCACGGGTGAATCAGTGGTGGATATACCCTCGCAGTCGGAAAAACTGCAGTCTCAGGGTATGGAAATTACCCTTTTCGATACGGACAGAATTGAAGGTACCGTTACTGTTGAAAATGACGGAGTACTTCTTTTTACTATTCCTTATGACGGTGGCTGGACACTGAAAATTGACGGTAAGAAGGTGCCTCTCACGAAGGTTGCGGGATATCTCAGCGGGGCTGAAATAACTGCAGGTACCCATGAAATTGAAATGGTATATACTGTGCCCGGCATAGTTGCGGGCGGTATTATAAGCGGCATAGGCGCGCTTGTGTTGATTTTGTGGATTATTATATACAAAAGGAAGCCCTTGATGTGAGGCTTCCTTTTTCTTTTTATGTTTTAATGAAACTTCCGTCGTGGATACGCTCATGCCGCTTGGCACTTCCTTTTGTCGGTTGTGACAAAAGGAAGCAAAAGCACGCTTTTGTGTGCTATCGGTCCGAAAGCAGTTTCGCTGATACCACCCCTCAGGCTTTATCAAACCAAAAGTTACTACCCCTGACTAAGATATTATCAAACCTTTGAGCTCAACATTTCTCCCGTGTATTCTTACCACGGCTCGCCCTTTTCACAGGTCAGCATACTTCGGTATTATACAAAGGAGCCCGCTCGGCTGTACTTGCCATTTAGCTTGTTAACTTGTCTACTGTTCTGGTCATAAGTCCAGGCACCGTGTAGTCCGACTCTCGTTGACCGCTCCCGTGGAACTTTCAGCAAAAGAATTCCTTCAGCCTCCTGCAGAGTTTACCGTTAGGTTGATGTTTGTTTTTTCTTCCGCGGGCAACACTTTTCATTTTCTTCCCGCATTTCACCGTGTGACTACTGACTACTAAAAAAATCGCCCATATGGGCGATTTTTAATAATATTCCTTACCCGTAAGATATCTCCATGCGGCGATATACTTGTTGGGCGAGCGGGGGATGCGGCATCTGATGTCAAGGAAAATCTTGTCATCGACAATGAGAAGTGCATCCTTATGTGAAAGGGAAACCTGCTTGACCTTGTTTATATCCATTGTGATTGTTTCATTGTCATACTCAACAACGAACTTCTCGGGATAAAGGCTGATTTTTGCATTTTCGGTGAGGATTGAGTCCACGTCACCGTCAACCTTCTTGACAATCTGTCCCTCTTCGGAGAAGATACATTCGCCTTTCTTTGCGGCAAGTACTCTTTCTTTCCAGACTTCTCTCTGCCATAAATCCCAGGAGAGTATGTTATCGTGGATAAGACCTGAGCCAGTATCGTGGAAGAGTCCGTCATTACCCATATCAACACTGTAGCCGCAGTCGCAGGTAAGGGAGTTGCCCTTTGAGTGAAGAGTACCGACCTGATTGCACTTAGGACAAACATAAAGTATTCTCTCAACGTGCTCTGCAAGGTTTTCACCGTTGTATTCCTTAGGATCCTTCTTCTGTTCATCGTATACGTTTACGTATGTATCACGTCTGATAAGCTCTGTGATTTCCTGAACGGTCATCTTTGAGAGCTCCTCGGGGGAGTATTCGCCTACAACGTGACCGATAATGGGACCGCTGCGGGGATTCTCAGCCCAGCGGGGCTTTCTTAAGTATCCGCCTACGAAACGGTAGGTGATGAGTGCAGCACCCGAATCCTTTACAAGCTGACCTGTATGCTCTGAGATAAAGCCTGTCTGACCGTTTGAGGTCATAGCACCCTCAGCGTGAAGACCTACGGGAATACCTGCCTTAAGATTCTTTATGATGTTATCGGTAAGCTCTGACGAGGGTCTGTCTCTGTGCTTGATGATAACACCGCCTATGATTGTGTAAATCCAACCTGTTTTCATTCTTGTGGTGTGGTCGGATGCAACGTAGCGGATATATTTGTTCATAGCAGCCATTTCATAGCCCGGGTCAAAGGACTCGGTATGGTTGCATATGAAAATAAAGCTCTTGTGCTTGGGCTTGTAGCGTTCAAGATGAACGTTGTTTTGATTGATAACCTTACCTTTAAGGATGTTGATAAGGGTCATGGTTACTATACGGTTAAAGTTGTAGCCTCTGCGAACCTTCAGTTTTTCAAGAAAGGTCATGCCGTAGCCATCTCCTTTTCTGCTTCTTCTTCGAGTGTATGGTAAGCAACCTTGCCTACAAGGGTTTTGGGAAGCTCGTCTTTGAATATAATTTCACGGGGCTTTTCGTAAGCATCAAGATAAAGCTTACAGTGAGCAAGAATGCTCTGCTTTGTTTCTTCACTCTTTTCAAAGCCGGGCTTGAGGACGATATAAGCTCTGATTTTCTGTACTCTGTAATCGTCCTTGAC
>JAZUAZ010000148.1:0-17955 GCA_045638245.1 Acutalibacteraceae bacterium
CAGAAGTCAGCGGCGGCGGCAAAAAACCCTGGAGACAGAAAGGTACAGGCCGCGCAAGACAGGGCTCAACAAGATCACCTCAGTGGTACCACGGTGGTATTGCTCACGGTCCCAAGCCCAGAGAATATGGCTTCGATATCAACAAGAAAGTAAGAAGACTCGCTATGAAGTCAGCTCTTTCTTCAAAGGTTGCAGCAAACGAAATGATCGTTCTCGATTCACTTTCACTTGACGCAATCAAAACTAAGGAAGTTGTTAAGGTTCTTTCAAACCTCGAAACAGGCAAGAAGACACTTATCGTTCTTCCCGAAAAGAATGACATCATCTACAGAAGTGCAAGAAACATTGCAGGCTGCAAGACAACTCTTGTAAACACACTTAATGTATATGATATTCTTAACTGCAACAGCATCGTTGTTCTCAAGGACGCAGTTGCTAAGATTGAGGAGGTTTATGCATAATGAAAAGAACAGCACATGACATCATCCTCAAGCCCATCATCACAGAGGAATCAATGATGGGTACAGCATTCAAAAAGTACACCTTCAAGGTTGCTAAGGATGCTAACAAGGCTGAAATCGCTTCGGCAGTTGAAGAAGCTTTCGGCGTAAAGGTTCAGAAGGTTAACACCATGAACGTTAAGGGTCACCTCAGAAGATACGGCCGTTACGAAGGCTACACTGCTTCTTGGAAGAAGGCAATCGTAACACTTACAGAAGATTCAGATACAATCGACTTCTTCGACGGTCTTCTTTAATCCTTAAATAAAAGAAACAAATTCAAATCCCAATGGAAACGTATGTAGGTTAGACAATCCTACGCTAAACCAATTAGGAGTGTGAACAAAATGTCAATTCGTGTATTAAAGCCTGTAACAAACGGCACACGTAATATGTCAGTTACAGACTATTCAGCACTTTCAAAGTGCGGCCCCGAGAAGAGCCTTCTTGCTCCTCTCAACAAAAAGAGCGGTCGTAACAGCTACGGTCGCATCACCGTACGTCACAGAGGCGGCGGAAACAGAAGAAAGTATCGTATCATCGATTTCAAGAGAGATAAGTTCGATGTTAAGGCTACAGTAGCTACTATCGAATACGATCCCAACAGATCAGCTCACATCGCTCTTCTTCAGTACGAAGACGGCGAAAAGAGATACATCATTGCTCCTCAGGGACTCAAGGTTGGCGACGTAGTTGAAGCAGGCCCCGCAGCAGACATCAAGGCAGGTAATGCTCTTCCTCTCGTAAACATCCCCACAGGTACATTCATTCACAACGTTGAGCTTTATCCCGGCAGAGGCGGTCAGCTTGCAAGAGCAGCTGGTAACTCAGCTCAGCTTATGGCTAAGGAAGGCGGCTACGCTCTTCTCAGACTTCCCTCAGGCGAACTTCGTAAGGTTCCCGAAGGCTGCATGGCTACAGTAGGCGTTGTTGGTAACGAAGACCACGAAAACGTTAAGATCGGTAAGGCCGGTCGTACACGTCACATGGGTATCAGACCTACAGTCCGCGGTTCAGTAATGAATCCCTGCGACCATCCCCACGGTGGTGGTGAAGGTAAGTCACCCATCGGTCGTCCCGGTCCTGTTACTCCTTGGGGCAAGCCCGCTCTTGGCTACAAGACTCGTGCTAAGAAGAACCGTTCTGACAAGCTTATTGTTAAGCGTCGTAACGACAAATAAGTCTGAAAGGAGCTAAGAATAATGAGCAGAAGTACTAAAAAAGGTTACTATGTACAGCCCAAGCTGTATGACAGAGTAATTAAAATGAACGAAAAGGGCGAGAAGATCGTTCTTAAGACATGGAGCCGTAGCTCCACAATATTCCCCGAATTCGTTGGCCACACCTTCGCAGTTCATGACGGTCGTAAGCACGTTCCCGTTTATGTAACAGAAGATATGATCGGTCACAAGCTCGGCGAATTTGCACCTACAAGAACCTATAGAGGTCATGCAGGTTCAAAGACATCAAACAACGGTAAGAAATAAGTCGAAAGGAGTGTATTAAAATGGAAGCAACAGCAAAAGTTACTTTCGTGCGTATCGCACCTCGTAAGGTTCAGATCGTTCTTGACCTTATCCGTAATCAGGATGCAGAAAAAGCAATGGCAATCCTTGAGTACACACCTAAGGCTGCATCTGAAGTTGTAGCAAAGCTCTTAAAATCAGCTATTGCTAATGCAGAAAACAAGAACATGGATACATCAAAGCTCTACGTTGCAGAATGCTACGCTTGTCAGGGCCCCACTCTTAAGAGAATCAGACCCAGAGCACAGGGCAGAGCTTTCCGTATCAACAAGAAGACATCACATATCACCCTTGTACTCAAGGAAGCAGAATAATTTAGGAGGAGGTTTAACATGGGCCAGAAAATTAATCCCACCGGTCTTCGTATCGGTGTAATCAAAGACTGGGAATCACGTTGGTATGCTAAGAAGAACGAATTCGGCGATACCCTCGTTGAAGACTATGAACTTCGTGAATATCTCCTTGAAACACTTGCTTCCGCAGGCGTACCCAAGGTTGAAATTGAAAGAACAGCTAAGCGTGTTCGTATCAACATTCACGTTGCAAAGCCCGGTATGGTAATCGGCCGCGGCGGCGCAGAAATCGAGAAGCTTAAGGCTACTCTTGAGAAGAAGCTCGGTAAAGAGGTTTCTCTCAACATCATCGAAGTTAAGAATCCCGACGTTAATGCTCAGCTCGTTGCTGAAAGCATCGCTTCACAGCTTGAAAGAAGAATTTCTTTCCGTCGTGCTCTCAAGCAGGCTATCGGCCGTGCTATGAAGCTTGGCGCAAGAGGTATCAAGTGTCAGGTATCAGGCCGTCTCGGCGGTGCTGAAATCGCAAGAAGCGAAACTTACAAAGAGGGTACAATTCCTCTTCAGACAATCCGTGCAGACATTGACTACGGTTTCGCAGAAGCAAAGACAACCTACGGCCGTATCGGCGTAAAGGTTTGGATCTACACAGGCGAAGTTCTTCAGGTTTCCAACAATGAGAAGCGTGAAAGACCCGCTCGTCGCAGACCCCGTAAGGAAAACAGAGAAGGAGGAGCTAAATAATGTTATTACCCAAGCGTGTTAAAAGACGTAAGGTTCAGCGTGGCCGTCTTAAGGGCGCAGCTCATAAGGGCAACATGGTAACCTACGGTGATTTCGGTCTTGTAGCTCTTGAGCCTTCATGGATCACTTCAAGACAGATCGAAGCAGCCCGTATCGCTATGACTCGTTACATCAAGCGTGGCGGTCAGGTTTGGATCAAGATTTTCCCCGACAAGCCTATCACTCAGAAGCCTGCTGAAACTCGAATGGGTTCAGGTAAGGGTTCACCCGAATATTGGGTAGCAGTTGTTAAGCCGGGCAGAGTTATGTTCGAAATCAAGGGCGTTGATGAGGAAGTTGCTCGTGAGGCTATGCGTCTTGCAGCTATGAAGCTCCCCATCAAGTGCAAATTCGTTACTAAAGCAGAACAAGAAGCAGAAAAGGGTGGTGAACAGTAATGAAAGCAAGTGAAATCAGAAAACTGTCCGCCGCAGAGATGGACGCAAAGCTCGCTGAGCTCAAGAAGGAGCTTTTCAACCTTCGCTTCCAGCAGGCTGTTAACCAGCTTGACAACCCCATGAGAATCAGTGCTGTTAAGAAGGATATCGCAAGAATTAAGACTGTTCAGCGTGATATCGAGCTTCACGGCGCAGAATCCTAAGAAATGGAGGACTGAATAATGAGCGAAAGAAATCTCAGAAAGACTCAGGTAGGCATCGTATCCAGCGATAAGATGGACAAAACTGTAGTTGTTACAATCAAGGATAAGGTTAGACATCCCCTCTACAACAAGATCGTTAACCGTACCGTTAAGGTAAAGGCTCACGACGAAAACAACGAGTGTGGTATCGGTGACCGCGTTCTTATTATGGAAACCCGCCCTCTTTCAAAGGATAAGAGATGGCGCGTTGTAGAAATTATCGAAAAAGCCAAATAATTGGTGCAGCTAAAGGAGGCCAAACACAATGATTCAGCAGCAGACTTATCTTAAAGTTGCTGATAACACAGGTGCAAAGGAAATTATGTGCATTCGTGTTCTCGGCGGCACAGGTAGAAGATATGCTAATATCGGTGACGTCATTGTTGCTTCTGTTAAGAAAGCAGCACCCGGCGGAATCGTAAAGAAGGGCGACGTTGTTAAGGCAGTAGTTGTACGTACTGCTTCAGGCGTTCGCCGCGAAGACGGCACATATATCCGTTTCGACGAGAATGCAGCCGTTATCGTTAAGGAAGATAAAAATCCCAAGGGTACACGTATCTTTGGTCCGGTAGCAAGAGAACTTCGTGATAAGGATTTCCTTAAGATTCTCTCACTTGCTCCCGAAGTACTTTAAGGAGGTGTCACGATGAGTAAGGTTCACGTTAAAACAGGCGACACAGTTGTTGTTATCAACGGCAAAGATCGTGGCGCAAGAGGTAAGGTAATGGCAGTCAGCCCCGCAGAAGGCAAGGTTATCGTTGAAAAGGTAAACGTTGTCAAGAAGCACGTTAAGCCCCGTAAGATGGGTGAGCAGGGCGGCATCATCGAAGCAGAAGCAGCTCTTTACGCTTGCAAGGTTCAGCTCGTTTGTCCCAAGTGCGGTAAGCCGACCAGAATCGGCCACGTAGTTGAAAACGGCAAGAAGATGCGCGTATGTAAAAAAGAAGGCTGCGGCGCTCATTTTGAATAATAAGGGAGGAACATGACAATGGCAAGATTAAAAGAAACCTACGTCAATGAGGTTGCACCTCAGCTGATGAAGAAGTTCGGTTATAAGAGCGTTATGCAAATCCCTAAGCTTGATAAGGTTGTTATCAACGTAGCTTGCGGCGAAGCAATCGCTAACTCAAAGGTTCTTGACGCTGTAGTGTCCGATCTCAGACAGATTACAGGTCAGCAGCCCGTTCTTTGCAAGGCAAAGAAGTCAGTAGCTAACTTCAAGCTCCGTGAAGGTATGGTTATCGGTGCTAAGGTTACACTCAGAGGCGAAAAGATGTATGAATTTGTTGACAGATTCTTCAATCTCGCTCTCCCCAGAGTTCGTGACTTCAGAGGCATCAACCCCAACGCTTTCGACGGCAGAGGTAACTACTCAGTTGGTATCAAGGAACAGCTTATTTTCCCTGAAATCGACTACGATAAGATCGACAAGGTTCGCGGTATGGACATCTGTTTCGTAACAACAGCTAATACTGACGAAGAAGCAAGAGAGCTCCTCACACTTATGGGCGCTCCCTTTGAGAAATAATTAAGGAGGTAAGTTGAAATGGCAAAGACTTCTATGAAAGTTAAACAGCAGAGAGCTGCAAAGTTCTCAACCAGAGCTTACAACAGATGTAAGATCTGCGGCAGACCTCACGCTTATCTCCGCAAGTACGGTGTATGCCGTATCTGCTTCAGAGAGTTAGCACACGCAGGTCAGATCCCCGGCGTTAAGAAAGCAAGCTGGTAAGCAATTGCAGATTAAATAGGAGGTAAAGGAATAATGCAAGTAACAGACGCAATAGCTGATATGCTTACAAGAATCCGTAATGCAAACTCAGCAAAACACGATTCAGTAAAGATTCCTGCATCCAACATGAAGAAGGCAATTGCTCAGATTCTTGTTGATGAAGGATACATCAAGGGCTTCACCGTTGAAGAAGACGGTAAGCAGGGTATTATGGACGTACAGCTTAAGTACGGCCCCAATAAGAGCCAGGTTATCACAGGTCTCAGAAGAGTATCTAAGCCCGGTCTCAGAATTTACACAAACGTTGAAGATATGCCCAAGGTAATGAAGGGTCTCGGTATTGCGATCCTCTCAACTCCCAAGGGTGTTATGACTGACAAGGACGCACGCAAGGCAAATGTCGGCGGTGAAGTTCTTGCATTCGTATGGTAAGGAGGTAATGGTATGTCAAGAATAGGTAGAGCTCCCATTACAGTTCCTGCAGGCGTTGAAGTAACAATCAACGGCAGCACAGTTACAGCTAAGGGCCCCAAGGGTGAACTTACAAAGACTATGCACAGCAATATGGCTATCGCAATGGAAGGTAACGTAATCACTGTTACACGTCCCGACGATGCTAAGGAAAACAGATCACTTCACGGTCTTACCCGTACTCTTATCGCCAACATGGTTGAAGGCGTAGCTAACGGTTACAAGAAAGAGCTTGAAATCAACGGTATCGGTTACAGAGCTGAAAAGAAGGGCAACGATCTCTTCATGAAGATCGGCTTCTCACACGATATTCTTATGGCTCCTCCCGCAGGTGTCACAGTTGAAGTTCCCGCTCCCAACAAGGTAATCATCAGCGGCGCTGATAAGCAGGTTGTAGGCCAGTTTGCAGCAGAAGTTCGTGAAAAGAGACCTCCCGAACCTTACAAGGGCAAGGGCATCAAGTATGTTGACGAATATATCCGCCGCAAAGAAGGTAAAGCCGGTAAGGGTAAATAAGATTGGTAAAGGAGTGACATTCAAATGGTTAGCAGACAAGATAGCAATAAAGCAAGACAGAAGAGACAGAAGAGAGTACGTGCAAAGATCACAGGTACTGCTGCATGTCCCCGTCTTAATGTTTACCGTTCACTCAGCCACATCTACGCTCAGTTAATCGATGACGTTGCAGGTGTTACACTCGCAACCGCATCAACTGTAGAGAAGGAATTTACAGAGTACGGCGGTAACAAGGAAGCAGCTCACAAGGTGGGCGAAGCATTAGCAAAGCGTGCTTTAGAAAAGGGCATTGAAGAATGCGTATTTGACAGAGCAGGTTACATTTATCACGGTCGTGTACAGGCACTTGCTGAAGGTGCTCGTGACGGCGGACTGAAGTTCTAAGAGGAGGAAATTGATTATGACTAAAATTGATGCATCAGCTTACGAACTTACAGAACGCGTGGTTGCTATTAACCGTGTATCAAAGACTGTTAAGGGTGGTAGAATCTTCAAGTTCGCAGCTCTTGTAGTTGTTGGTGACGGTAACGGCATCGTAGGTTTCGGTCTCGGTAAGTCAGGTGAAGTTCCTGACGCTATCCGTAAGGGTATTGAGGACGCTAAGAAGAACCTTATCAAGGTTGCTCTCAAGGGCACAACAATCCCCCACGAAATCATCGGTAAGTTCGGCGCAGGCGTAGTTCTTCTTAAGCCTGCTGCACCCGGTACCGGAGTTATCGCAGGCGGCCCCGTACGTGCCGTTGTTGAAACAGTAGGTATCAAGGATATCCGTACAAAGGCTCTTCGTTCAAACAACCCCTGTAACGTAGTAAGAGCTACAATCGACGGTCTTGCAAGACTTCGCAGCGCTGAAGAGGTTGCTGAGATCCGCGGCAAGACTGCTAAAGAAATCTTAGGTTAAGGAGGGCGTTCAAGATGGCAGACATTAAGGTAAAGCTCGTAAAAAGCCTTATCGGTTCAAAGAAAGATCAGATTGCTACCGCCCACGCACTTGGTCTTAAGAAAATCGGCGACATTTCAGTTCAGCCGAACAATCCCCAGACTCAGGGTAAGGTGAAGAAGATCGGTCACCTTATCGAGACCACCGAAGCATAAATTGAGGAGGTGCGCAAAATGAAATTACATGAACTTTCACCTGCAGCAGGCTCAACAAAAGAGCGTAAGCGTATCGGCCGTGGTCCTGCTTCCGGTCAGGGTAAAACCGCCGGTAAGGGTCACAAGGGTCAGAAGGCTCGTGCCGGTAGAGGTATGCAGATCGGCTTCGAAGGCGGCCAGATGCCCCTTCAGAGAAGAATCCCCAAGAGAGGCTTCAACAACATTTTCGCTACAGAAATTGCTATCGTAAATGTTGCTGCTCTTGACAAGGCTTACGAAGCAGGCGCAACAGTAACAGTTGATTCACTTATCGAAAAGGGTCTTGTTAAGAAGGCTCTTGACGGTGTAAAGGTTCTCGGTCACGGCGAGCTTACAAAGGCTCTCACAGTTCAGGCTAATGCTTTCAGCGAATCTGCAAAGCAGAAGATTGAGGCAGCTGGCGGAAAGACCGAGGTGCTGTAATTATGATTAGTACTTTCATAAATGCTTGGAAGGTTGCAGATCTTCGTAAGAAGATGCTCTTCACAGCACTTATAGTATTGATTTTCCGTATCGGTGCAGCTATTCCGCTGCCCTTCACAAACATCACAGAGTCAATCGTTTCAGATACCGACGAAACATTCTTCGGCTATCTTGCAATGATGACCGGTGAAGCATTCTCAATGGGTACGATTTTCGCATTGTCAATCACACCCTATATCAACAGCTCAATTATCATCCAGCTTCTTTCAGTTGCTATTCCCGCCCTTGAAAGACTTTCAAAGGAAGGCGAAGAAGGCAGAAAGAAGATTGCAACAATCACAAGATATACAACTATCGGTCTTGCTCTTTTACAGAGTACCGCATACTTCATTTACCTCAGAGCTCAGGGTCACGTCGTAGGTCCCTTCGATGGCTTCCCCGGTGTGCTTCAGGGTATCACAGTTGTTCTTTGCCTCACAGCAGGTTCAACCTTCGTAATGTGGCTCGGTGAGCAGATTAACGATAAGGGTATCGGCAACGGTATTTCAATTATCCTTTTCGCCGGTATCGTAGCAAGATTCCCCACAACAATCAAGATTCTGTACGATTACTTTGAGTTCGGACAGGCTTATGTGGCTCTTGTTCCCATCGTTGTTATCTGTCTTCTTGCAATGATTGCTTTCATCGTATGGATGGATAATGCAGAAAGACGTATTCCCGTTCAGTATGCAAAGAGAGTTGTCGGCCGTAAGATGTACGGCGGCCAGAGCACACATATTCCCATCAAGGTTAATATGTCAGGTGTTCTTCCCGTTATCTTTGCTTCATCAATTCTTTCAGTTGTTCCCACAGTTCAGATGCTCTTCTTCCAGGATGAGAATAAGGTAAGCTCAGGTTTATCAAAGTTCTTCGGAATTTTCGCAACTGACCATTGGGCATACGCAATTATGTATTTCTTCCTGATTCTCTTCTTTGCTTACTTCTATGCAAGCATTCAGTACAATCCGGTTGAAATGGCAAACAACATCAGAAAGAACAGCGGTATGGTTCCCGGACTTCGTCCCGGTAAGCCCACTGCAGACTACATCAAGAAGATTCTCGGTAGAATCACTCTTCTCGGTGCACTCCTTCTTTCAGTTGTTGCACTCTTCCCCAACGTTCTCACACTCTTCACAAAGCTTATCGACTCTCCCATGCAGCTTTCACTCGGCGGTACTTCACTTATCATCGTTGTAGGTGTTGCCCTCGAAACAGTTAAGCAGCTCGAAAGCCAGATGATGATGAGACACTATAAGGGCTTCCTTGACTAATATTAAAAGGAGATGTAAACCATGAAGTTAATTCTTTTAGGTGCACCCGGTGCAGGTAAGGGTACTCAGGCAGAGGTTATCTGCAATCACCTTTCCGTACCGACAATCTCAACAGGTAACATTATCCGTGCAGCTCTCAAGGCTGAAACAGAAATGGGCCTCAAAGCCAAGGAATATATAAATAACGGTCAGCTCGTTCCCGATGCAGTTGTTATCGGTATAATCAAGGAACGCCTCGCTGAAGACGATTGCAAAAACGGCTTCATCCTCGACGGCTTCCCCAGAACAATCCCTCAGGCTGAAGCTCTTGACGAAATGGGTATCGAAATCGATAAGGTTATTGATATCGAGGTACCCGATGAAAAAATCGTTGAGAGAATGAGCGGAAGAAGAGTATGTCCCGCTTGCGGTAATTCATACCACCTTCTCTATAAGAAGCCTGAAAAGGATGGCTTCTGCAACGCTTGCGGCGCAGAGCTTATCATCAGAGCTGACGACCATCCTGATACGGTTAAGGAAAGACTTGATGTTTATCACAGTCAGACCGAGCCTCTCAAGGATTTCTATGGAAAGAAGAATAAGCTTTTCATAGTTGAGGGACAGGAGGAAGTAGCTGATACTTCAGCTCTTGTACTCAAAGCATTGGAGGAATAAGCATGATAGTGCTCAAAACCAGCCGTGAGCTCGCTCTTATGAAAGAGGCGTGCAGAATTTCGGCAGGAGCACTCAAGGTGGCCGGAGAAGCAGTCAGACCCGGTATCTCAACATGGGAAATCGACAAGATTGCTTACGACTACATCAAAAGCCAGGGAGCGGAACCTAACTTCCTCGGACTTTACGGTTTTCCGGCTACTGCGTGCATTTCCATAAATGATGAGGTCATTCACGGAATTCCCTCTAAAACCCGTATAGTTAAATCGGGAGACATTGTTTCAATTGATTTAGGTGCAAAAAGCGGCGGGTACAACGGTGACAATGCCGCCACTTTTGCCTGCGGTGACATAAGTGACGAGGCAAAGCGGCTGATAGATACCACAAGAGATAGTCTCTATGAGGCAATCAGATTTGCGGTTCCCGGCGGCAGACTCGGTGATATTGCCCACGCAGTACAGGCTTTCTGCGAAGAAAGAGGCTACGGCGTGGTAAGAGAATATACCGGTCACGGCATCGGTAAGGAATTACATGAAGACCCCAGTGTACCGAATTACGGTACAGCCGGCCGAGGCGTACGCCTGTTAGCGGGCATGACACTCGCTATTGAGCCGATGATTAACCAAGGTACTGCAAGAATAAAGGTCCTTCCTGACGGCTGGACGGTCAAAACACTTGACAACAAGCTGTCAGCTCATTTTGAGCATACGGTGGCAATCACAAAAGACGGTCCCGTAATTCTCACAAAGGTGTGAGGTCATAATGAAAAGAGGACAGATTGTTATTTCAACAGCAGGTCACGATAAAGGTGAAATGCTCGTTATAGCAGGCTTTGATAAAAACAGGGTTCTTGTGTGTGACGGAAGACAGCGTAAGCTCGAAAAGCCCAAGGCTAAAAATCCGAAGCACATAAAGGAAACCGAAATCCTCTTAGATGAGGACTCAATAGCTACAAATCGTAAGATTAGAAAAACGCTTAACAAAACAGCGAACCCAGGAGGGTAATGGTTATGTCAAAACAGGATATGATTGAAATCGAAGGAATCGTTGCTGAGGCTCTTCCCAACGCAACCTTCCGTGTAGAACTCGAAAACGGTCACAAAATTTTAGCCCACATCTCAGGTAAGCTCAGAACGAATTATATTCGTATCCTTCCCGGAGATAAGGTTACAGTCGAGATGTCTCCATACGACTTAACCCGCGGCCGCATTACTTGGAGAGCAAAATAATAAACCAACAAACAGTTTGAATTTAAAGGAGGCAATCCTATGAAAGTCAGACCTTCTGTAAAGAAAATATGTGAAAAGTGCAAGATAATCAAGCGTCACGGTAAGATCATGGTTATCTGCGAAAACCCCAAACACAAGCAGCGTCAAGGCTAATTTGACGTAAACTAATTAGGAGGTACAACTTAAATGGCTCGTATATCAGGTGTTGACCTTCCCAGAGATAAGAGAGTTGAAATCGCTCTTACTTACATCTTTGGTATTGGTCGTAAAACTGCCAGCGATATCATCGCAGCAACAGGTATCAATCCGGATACAAGAGTTAAGGATTTAACTGAGGACGACGTTTCAAAACTTCGTGAATACATCGACCGTAACGTAAAGGTTGAAGGTGACCTCAGAAGAGAAACAGCATTCGACATCAAGAGACTTATTGAAATCGGTTGCTACCGTGGCGTACGCCACAGAAAGGGCCTTCCCGTAAGAGGTCAGCGTTCAAAGACAAACGCTCGTACCCGTAAAGGTCCTAAGAAGACTATCGCTAACAAGAAGAAATAATTCAAGGAGGATAATTTTATGGCAAAGGTTGCAAAGAAAGCTACCACAGTACGCCGTCGCCGTGAGCGCAAGAACATTGAGCGCGGTGCGGCCCATATCCAATCCACCTTCAACAACACAATCGTTACCATCACTGATTTACAGGGTAACGCCGTGTCATGGGCAAGTGCCGGTGAAATGGGCTTCAGAGGCTCAAGAAAATCCACTCCCTTTGCTGCTCAGACCGCTGCTGAAACAGCTGCCAAGGCTGCAATCGAACACGGAATGAAGACCGTTGAAGTATATGTTAAGGGCCCCGGCCAGGGTCGTGAAGCTGCTATCAGAGCTTTACAGACTGCAGGTCTCGATGTAACAATGATCAAAGACGTTACACCTATTCCTCACAATGGCTGCCGTCCCCCCAAGAGAAGACGTGTATAATTACAATAGGAGGTAAAGCGACATGGCAAAGAATAGAGAACCTATTGCAAAGCGCTGTAAGGCTTTAGATCTTTCTCCTGCAGTTATGGGTTATTCCAAGAAGCAGACAAACCGCAATCCCGGCGGTAAAATGAAGAAAAAGAAGAGCGAATACGGCTTACAGCTTAACGAAAAGCAGAAGGTTAAGTTCATTTACGGTATTCTTGAAAAGCAGTTCCGTAATTACTATGAGAAGGCTGTTAAGGCTCCCGGTAAGACCGGTGACAACCTTTTAATCTTAGTTGAGCGCCGTCTTGATAACGTTGTATTCCGCCTTGGTTTTGCAGCTACACGCCGTCAGGCTCGTCAGCTTGTAACCCATTCACACTTTACAGTTAACGGTAAGAAGGTAAACATCCCCTCATACCTTGTAAAGGCAGGCGACGTTATCGAAGTTGCTGCTAAGAGCCGTTCATCAGTTCTCTTCGAGAGCCTCACAGGTTCCGACGCACCTGTAGTTCTCACTCCCGCATGGATGGAAAGAGCTAAGAACGAACTCAAGGGTACAATCAACCACATTCCCGCTCGTGAAGAAATAGATACTCCCGTTGAAGAGCATCTTATCGTCGAGCTCTATTCTAAGTAATAGACTAGTTTTAACGTAAAACACATCCACAAATAAGTAAGGAGGGTTTTGCATGATAGGCATTGAAAAGCCCAGAATCGAAACTGCAGAATTAGCAGCTGACGGTACCTACGGCAAGATTATCGTTGAACCGTTAGAGCGTGGCTACGGCGTGACATTAGGTAACAGCCTTAGAAGAATTCTTCTCTCGTCACTTCCCGGCTATGCAATTACCAGCGTGAAAATTGATGGCGTACTTCATGAATTTTCAACAATCCCCGGCGTAAAAGAGGATGTTACAGAAATTATTCTTAATCTTAAGAACGTCATTCTCAAAATTCACGGTGACGGACCCAAAACAGTATACATTGATGCAAGCGGTGAAGGCGAAGTTGTAGCCGGCGACATCAAGTGTGACTCAGAGGTTGAAATCATAAATACTGATTATCACATCTGCACACTTGACAAGGATGCAAGCATCAACATGGAGCTTACTGTCAACAAGGGTCGTGGATATGTATCAGCTGAGCAGAACAAAAAGCTCATGCAGCCTGCTATCGGTGTAATTGCTATTGACTCAATTTACACACCGATTCTCAAGGCAAACTACACAATTGACGACATGCGTGTTGGCCAGGACATCGGTTTTGACAAGCTCACACTTGAAGTTTGGACAAACGGAACCATTTCAGCAATTGATGCTGTTTCCCTCGGTGCCAAGTTTCTCAACGAACATCTCGCTCTGTTCAGCGACCTCTCA
Source organism: Acutalibacteraceae bacterium (assembly GCA_045638245.1). Classification (GTDB taxonomy): domain Bacteria; phylum Bacillota; class Clostridia; order Oscillospirales; family Acutalibacteraceae; genus UBA6857. The sequence continues at coordinate 13,548 of JAZUAZ010000148.1, forward strand.
GGTGAGGCATATGACACAGAGATTATGGTCGACAGAGACACCGACAACAATACAAAGATTCTCGAGATGACTATTGAGGAACTTGACTTATCAGTACGCTCATTCAACTGTCTGAAGCGTGCAGGTATCAATACAGTGGAAGACTTAATAAACAAGACTGAAGACGATATGATGAAGGTACGTAACCTTGGTAAGAAGTCTCTTGATGAAGTTATCAACAAGCTTCATTCATTCGGTCTTGATCTTCGCAACGAAGACGAATAATTATCTAACGGTAAAGGAGTGATTTCAAATGGCAGGTACCAGAAAACTCGGCAGAACAAGCGATCACAGAAACGCAATGCTCAGAGGTATGGTAACTTATCTCTTAGAGAACGGCAGCATTGAAACCACCGTTACAAGGGCAAAGGAAGTTCGTTCCATGGCTGAGAAAATGATTACTCTCGGCAAGGAAGATAACCTTCACAACAAGCGTCAGGCTCTTGCATACATCACCAAGAGAGATGTTGTTAACAAGCTTTTCGCTGAAATCAGCCCCAAGTATAAGGAAGTTAACGGCGGCTACTGCCGTATTATCAAAACAGGTCCCCGTCGTGGCGATGCTGCAGAAATGTGCATTATTGAACTTGTTTAATTGATAATACAGTTATTAGACTCACAAGAAGCTGTATCCTGAGGGATATGGCTTCTTTTTTTTGTAATTTTATGCACAAATATGAATAATTATAACAATTTTATGCAAGAGTTACAAAGGAATAATGTTGTAAAGATGCAATATTTTACTTGACAAAAGCGGTATAAATATTATATAATTATGGAGCAAATAATTTTAAACGGAGGAAAACAAAATGAAAAAAATTCTCGCAGTAGCTCTTGCTGCTATTATGCTTTTTGCATTCGCAGCTTGTGGCGGTAAAACAGGTACAGACGCTTCAAGAATGACTATGGGTACAGGCGGTGAACAGGGTACATACTATGCTTACGGCGGTATTCTTGGTGGCATTCTTAAGGAAAAGACCGGTATCACAATAAACGTTGTATCAACAGACGGTTCAAAGGCAAACATTCTTGGTATCAAGGCCGGCGACTATCAGCTCGCTACAGTACAGTCAGACGTTATGGCTTATGCTTGGGCAGGTACCAGCTCATTTGAGAAAGAAGGCGCAATAAAAGACTTCCGTGTTATTGGCGGTCTTTATGCAGAAGCTGTTCAGCTCATCACAACAGATCCCGAAATTAAATCTGTTGCTGACCTTAAGGGCAAGAAGGTTTCAATCGGTGCCCCCGGTTCAGGCGTTTACTTCAACGCAATGGATGTTCTTGCAGCAGCAGGTCTTTCAATAGATGATATTCAGCCTCAGTATCAGGATTTCGGTGCTTCAGCTGATGCTCTTAAGGACGGTAAAATCCAGGCAGCATTTATCGTAGCCGGTGCTCCCACTAATGCTGTTATTGAGCTTTGCAAAACAAAGGAAGCATATCTTGTTCCCATTGACGGTGAAATCGCAAAGACTCTTATGGAAACATCACCCTACTATACAGAGTATGTTATTCCCGCAGGTACCTATGATAAGCAGGCAGCTGACGTAACAACAGTAACAGTTAAGGCTACTCTTATTGTAAGTGCAAACGCTTCAGAGAATGATGTTTACAACATCACAAAGGCAATCTTCGATAACGCTGCTGAAATCACTGCAGCTCACGCAAAGGGTGCTGAACTTTCACTTGAAAACGCAACAAGCGGTATGGCGGCTCCTTTCCATGCAGGCGCAGCTAAGTATTTTGCAGAAAAGGGTATCACTGTAGAAACAAAATAAGCTCAAGGCTTGTGTTTATGAATCGGCTGCAGTAACAACTGCAGCCGAATTTGTGCAAATTAGTAAAGGAGGTTTATATGGCTTTGTTTAAGAAAAAAGGTTCAGAGAATACTCAGTTTGATTCGCAACAGCCAATGGATCTTGACGCCGTAATGAAGAAGTTTGACAGAGAGTCAAACACCCGTATTTGGGAAGGCACGCCTAAAATAGTTGTAAATGCACTTCTTGCGGTTTTCTCTGTTTTTTGTATTTATGTAACATTGTTTGCAACGTGGCTTGATGAGCTTCGACTTACATCCTTTATGACTTTCATAGTTTTTATAGGATTTATTGTTTTTCCGGCAAAGAAGGGAGTACAGAAGGTTAATTATATGCCTTGGTACGATATTATAATTACAATTGTCGGAACCGGTGCATTTTTGTATTACACAATCAATGCAGAAGACATAGTGTCACGCTTCAGCATAACTGAAATTGAAGTTGTTATCGGTATCGTAGGAATATTGTGTCTTGCCGAGCTCTGTCGCAGAAGTGTTGGTATTCCGATTCTTATAGTTGCAGTTGCCCTGTTTGTCTATGCTGTTTTCTGGGGCTCAACAAATCCGGATATGGTGGCAAGAATAACAGAGTTCGTACGAAAGCTGTTCTATTCAAGAGGCGGTGTCCTCAACACACCGGTTGATGTATGCTCAAAGTACATAGTAATATTTATTATATTCGGTGCCTTTCTTGAAAGAACAGGTATTGCAGATTTCTTTATCAATATAGCAAATGCACTTGTTGGTCGATTCTCAGGCGGTCCTGCAAAGGTTGCAGTTGTTGCATCTGCTCTTGAAGGTATGGTTTCAGGCTCATCTGTTGCTAATACAGTTGGTTCAGGTGCAGTTACAATTCCTCTTATGAAAAAGACAGGTTACAAGCCTGAGTTTGCTGCAGCTGCAGAAGCTTCTGCTTCAACAGGCGGACAGATTATGCCTCCTATTATGGGCGCAGCAGCATTCCTTATGGCTGAAACCTTAGGCGTGGATTATTCAAATATTATTGTCAGGGCAATTATTCCTGCGGCCCTTTATTTCACAGGTGTATTTATCACTGTTCACCTCGAAGCAAAGAAGGAAGGGCTCAAGGGTCTTACAAAGGAAGAACTTCCCCGTTTGAAGCCACTGCTGAAAAAAAGCTACCTGCTTCTTCCTATAATCCTCCTTGTTTATCTTGTGGGAACAAGCACAAACACAATTGCTTATGCAGCAGCAATTGCTATTGTAGTTGCTATTGTGGTGAGCCTTTTCAATAAAGAAACAAGAATTACACCTAAGCGTTTGTTTGAGGCGCTTGCCGCAGGCGGTCAGAATATGATTGCCGTAGCAGTAGCTTGCGGTGTTGCAGGTATTATTTCAGGTCTTATCAGTTCAACAGGTCTTGCTTATATGATCTTTAACGGTATTGTTGCACTTGCCGGTGATAAGATTATAATAGCTCTTTTCCTTACAATGCTTTGCTGTATTGTTCTTGGTATGGGCGTTCCCACAACTGCAAACTATTGTATTATGGCAGCTACATGTGCACCTATTCTTATGAAACTTGGTGTAGAGCCTATCGCAGCGCATTTCTTTGTATTCTATTTTGGTATTGTAGCCGACCTTACACCTCCTGTTGCTCTTGCGGCTTATGCGGGTGCGGCTATTGCTCAAGGAAATCCAATGAAAACTGCGTTTACTGCAACAAAACTTGCTATTGGTGCATTTATAGTTCCTTATATATTTGTACTCAGTCCGTCAATGCTTCTTATCGATACAAATGCAATGGAAGTTATTCTGATTTGCATAACCTCTCTTGTAGGTATGTTTGGCGTTTCGGCGGCGCTTGAGGGTTATTTTGTGAAAAATATGTCATGGTACGAGCGTATTCTCAGCGCGGCCGGCGGATTGCTTCTTATCTACCCCGGTCTCACTACCGACCTTATAGGCTTCGGTCTTGTAGCGGTTGTGGCTCTTATTCAGTTCGTATTCAAAAAGAAAAGCAAGGTTATCACTGCTTAATTAAATCAAACCTGCTACGGTTGTCTGTAGCAGGTTTTTTCTTGACAATAAAAAGTCGTTGTGATAGTATTAAGAAAAAAAGGAGGAGATTATAATGGCTAATTTTTGCGAAAAGTGTGGCACTCCGCTTGTGGCAGGAGCTAAATTTTGTACCAAGTGCGGTAACGTTGTCGGAGGTAATGTTAATGTACAACCGGTTCAGAGACCTGTACCGCATCAGGTAAGTCAGGTACAGCCTGCAGTAAAGCCGAAAAGCAACAAGAAGGTGATTATTGCTGTTGTTGCAGTGGTACTCGCCGTTGTAATTGCAGTGGGAGGCTTCTTTATTTTCAAGGGTCTTTCGGATAAGCCCGGAAAGGAAGCTGAAGGAGCAGTAGAGATTGAAAATGAAGAAATAACAAATAAAAAAGAAGATAAAGATGGTACAACAGTATCAAAGCCTCAGTTAGATAATAAAATAATTGTCAGCACAGGTGGAACAACAGGCACATATTATGCGTTTACAAACGCGGTGTGTAATCAACTTTCTGTTGACGGTAAGGCATTCACGGT
>JAZUAZ010000149.1:0-25180 GCA_045638245.1 Acutalibacteraceae bacterium
CGACATGGCTACGATCCGACTTCACCAACGGTAACAATACCGGCACCTAATGTACATACAAGACGTACGACTGTAAGGATATTACCTCTGACGGTTGTATCGTTAGTGAGACAGGTTGCAAGACCCCAATAAGGAACGTCAGCAACAGTGTACACAACTGACCAGATTACATAAAGAACTGAAATCACGACAAATGTCCATGCTGCTTTTGCTTCGTAAATGGGGAGGAAGCAAAGGATTGTACAGATAGCAATAGGAATTGCCATCCACTTAAGGTAAGGTCTGCACTTACCCCACTTGGTTCTTGTCTTGTCAACAATTGAACCCATAATAGGATCGTTGAATGCGTCAAAGATACGAGTTGCAAGCATAAGCACCGCAACAGCAATTGCACCCTGAAGCTTACCAACCGTAACATCGTCGGCACCAAAGAGAAGAGCATCGGTCATAAATACTGTTATGTACGATCCGATGATTGTACAGATAAAATTCTGACCAAAGCCCGCAACGCCGTAAGCGACCGCTTCTCTCGGCTGAACGCCCTTACCGGGTGTTGTACCGAAAAGCTTTTGTAAAAAATCGTTAATTTTCATTATACTCCTCCTAAGTGTAATTATTCATAAGATGTATTTTAGCACAATGCTACAAAAAAGACAAGTGGTAATTACAATTTTCAACAACATTTACATTATTTTAACATAAAAGCCGAGGTATTAATACTCTCGGCTTTTGTGTTATTTGTTTAGTATTTTCTTTAAATATTGACCTGTATATGACTTTTTATTCAGAGCAATAGTCTCAGGCGTACCGCAAGCAATAATTTCACCGCCTCCGTCACCGCCTTCAGGTCCGAGGTCTATAATGTAATCTGAACATTTGATTACATCAAGGTTATGCTCAATAACAACAACACTGTTGCCATTATCCACAAGCGTTTGTAATACATTTATGAGTCGATGCACATCGGCAGTATGAAGTCCTGTTGTAGGCTCGTCAAGGATGTAAATCGTTTTACCGGTAGCTGTTTTTGAAAGCTCGGTTGATAATTTTACTCTCTGTGCCTCGCCGCCTGAAAGCGTAGTTGCCGGTTGACCGATTTTGACATACCCAAGCCCTACATCATAAAGTGTTTTCAGCTTCTTGTATATTTTGGGATGATTTTCAAAAAACATCATCCCCTCTTCAATTGTCATTTCAAGGATGTCATGAATATTTTTTCCATTGTATTTAACAGAAAGAGTTTCATTATTGTATCTCTTACCCTTACACACATCGCACGGTACATATATGTCTGCAAGAAAATGCATTTCAATTTTTACAATACCATCGCCCTGACAAGCCTCGCACCGTCCTCCTTTTACATTGAATGAAAATCTACCTGCTGTATAACCCTTTGTTTTTGAATCGGTTGTATTTGCAAATAATTCGCGTATGTCATTAAATACTCCTGTGTATGTTGCAGGATTAGATCTCGGTGTACGGCCGATTGGTGACTGATCAATATCGATAACCTTATCAAGATGCTCCGTGCCAGTCATCTTTCTGAATTGTCCGGGTATTTTTTTTGAACCGTTAAGCTCGTTGGATAAATGCTTAAATAAAATTTCATTTACAAGTGATGATTTACCTGAACCTGAAACACCTGTAACACACACAAGCATTCCAAGCGGTATTTCAACATCAATATTTTTAAGGTTGTTTTGTGATGCGTTGAAAATTTTAATCTGTTTTCCGTTACCATACCGGTATCGTTCAGGTGTAGGAATGGTTTTTCTGCCACTGAGATATTGTCCGGTGATCGAATTTTCACAATTCATAATGTCATCAACAGAACCGCAGCAGACAATTTCTCCGCCGTGTATACCCGCACCCGGACCGACATCAACGATATAATCAGCTTCAAGCATAGTATCCTCATCATGCTCAACAACTATCAGTGTATTTCCTATATCTCTCAGATGCTTAAGTGTTGATATCAGTTTATCATTATCACGCTGATGTAAGCCTATACTTGGCTCATCAAGTATATACAGCACGCCTACGAGAGATGATCCGATTTGCGTAGCAAGGCGTATTCTTTGACTTTCACCGCCTGAAAGAGATCCGGATTGTCTTGAAAGAGTAAGATAGTTAAGTCCGACACTTTCAAGAAACGAAAGCCTTTCGACAATTTCTTTTATGATTAGATTGGCGATTGCTTTTTCTTTACCTGAAAGTATTGCCTCAGTTTCACGGATAAATCTGAGACAATCACTTATTGAAAGTGAACATACTTCGTAAATGTTTTTACCGTTTACTGTAACGCTCAGAGCCTCCTTACTAAGCCTTGCGCCTCCGCATTCTTTACATTCGTTTGTAGACATCATACTTTCTATTTCACGACGCATTGAGTCTGATGATGATTCGGCATATCTTCTTTGCAGGTTGTTAACAATCCCCTCAAAGGCGGTGAGATATGAACCGCTTCCGAAGGATGTTGTTCTTTCCATTTTTAGTTTTTCACCGTTAGTACCGAATAAAAGTGCATGGAATGCTTCCGGAGAAAAATCTTCAATAGGTGTGTTGAAATCAAAGCCATATTTTTTCCCGAGTGCATCATAATACATTCCGCATATGCTTGTATTATCTCTGCCTGACCATCCGCTTGCTTTAATTGCACCTTGACTGATCGATAGCTTTCTGTCAGGGATAATCATAGAAGGAGAAATTTCCATAAATACACCCAAACCTGAGCATTTTTTGCAAGATCCGAAAGGACTGTTAAATGAAAACATTCTTGGAGTGATTTCACCAAAGCTCACCCCATGGTCAGGACAAGCATAATTAAGTGAGAATAAAAGTTCTTCAGAGCCGATAACATCAACAATAAGAAGTCCATCCGATAACTTTGTTGCTGTTTCTATAGAGTCTGAAAGTCTCGATCTTATACCGTCTTTTACAACAAGTCTGTCAACAATTATTTCAATGTTGTGTTTTTTGTTTTTATCAATAGTGATTTTTTCGGACAAATCAAATACAACCGAGTCGATTCTGCACCTTACAAATCCAGATTTTCTTGCATTTTCGAGTTCCTTTATATATTCCCCCTTTCTTCCTCGTACTATAGGAGAAAGGAGCTGAATTTTAGTTCCTTCTTCAAGCTGTAAAAGCTTATCAACTATTTGATCAACGGTCTGTTGCTTGATTTCCTTTCCGCATACTGTACAGTGAGGTATACCTATTCTCGCATAGAGCAATCTGAAATAATCATATATCTCTGTTATTGTACCCACGGTAGAACGCGGATTTTTTGACGTTGTTTTCTGATCTATTGAAATAGCCGGAGAAAGTCCGTCGATATAATCGACATCCGGTTTTTCCATCTGGCCAAGAAATTGGCGTGCGTAGGAAGAAAGCGATTCAACATATCTTCTCTGTCCCTCGGCGTAAATAGTATCGAATGCAAGCGATGATTTGCCTGAACCGGACAATCCGGTGAATACAATAAATTTATCCCTTGGAATAGTTAGATCAATATTTTTAAGGTTGTGCTCTCTTGCACCTTTAATAGTTATATATTTTTGTAACATAAAGTACCTTTCTTTATTACAGCATAGTCTTTAATTTCTCAATTTTATCACGCAGGAATGCAGCATGCTCAAATTCAAGAAGCTTAGCTGCGTCACGCATTTCAGCGGTAAGCTGTCGTATGACCTTCTCCTTATCAATACGTGAAAGTCGTTTGAATGATTTATCTGTATCCGCATTTTTAGTTGATATTTCAAAAACCTCACGAACCTGCTTCTTTACCGATGTAGGTGTTATGCCGTGGATGAGATTATACTCGTTCTGAATCCTTCTTCTTCGTTCTGTTTCTGCAATCGCATTCTCCATAGATAGAGTTACACAGTCTGCATACATAATAACCTCACCGCCTGAGTTTCTTGCTGCTCGGCCTATTGTCTGAACAAGCGAGGTTTCAGAACGAAGAAAGCCTTCTTTATCGGCATCGAGTATTATTACAAGTGATACTTCGGGTATGTCGAGCCCTTCTCTCAAAAGATTTATTCCGACAAGAACATCAAATTCACCGAGTCTCAGATCACGTATTAGTTCCATACGCTCCATTGTATCAACATCATAATGCATATATCTTACCTTTATTCCAAGGTCAGATAAATAATCTGTAAGTGATTCAGCCATCTTTTTGGTCAGTGTTGTTATGAGAACACGTTCTCCCCTATCGGTACGTATATTTACCTGACTGACAATGTCATCAATCTGTCCTTCTGTAGGCTTAACCGTAATCAATGGGTCAAGCAGACCTGTGGGACGTATAATCTGCTCAACAATCCGGGCGCTCTTTTCTTTTTCGAAAGCAGCGGGAGTTGCACTGATAAATATTTTCTGACCTACTCTTTCATAAAACTCATCAAATTTTAAAGGTCTGTTATCATAGGCGGAGGGCAATCTGAAACCAAACTCAATAAGACTATCTTTTCTTGAACGATCTCCACCGTACATAGCCCTGAGTTGCGGAAGCATAACATGTGATTCGTCAACAAAAAGTAAAAAATCATCAGGAAAATAATTCAGCAATGTGAAAGGTGCCTCCCCTACAGGCCTGCCTGACATGATTCGGGAATAGTTTTCAATACCCTTACAAAAACCTGTCTCTTTAAGCATTTCAAGGTCATATAGGGTTCGCTGGCGGATTCTTTCGGCTTCAAGCAACTTTCCTTGTTTGGTAAATTCAATAACTCTGTCTTCCATCTCAGCTCTTATATCATCCAGTGCTGCTTCAAGCTTATCAGGTGAAACTACATAATGAGATGCAGGATAAATTGCAACGTGGCTCACTGAATTTTTTACTTCTCCTGTAAGCGGATTTATTTCAGAAATCCTGTCAATTTCATCACCGAAGAATTCAACTCTTATTGCTGTGTCGCTTGTATAGACGGGATAAATTTCAACAACATCCCCTCGCACTCTGAACTTGTTTCTGACAAAATTAACATCATTCCTGTCATACTGTATTTCTACAAGCTTAGCGATAAGATCATCTCTGTTCTTTTCCATACCTGTTCTGAGAGAAATGACCATATTGCGATAATCAATCGGGTTTCCGAGTGTATAAATACAGGAAACGCTCGCTACAATAATTACATCACGTCTCTCGGACAGTGCAGATGTTGCTGAATGTCTTAATTTATCAATTTCATCGTTTATTGCAGAATCTTTCTCAATATAGGTGTCAGTTGTCGGGATATAAGCCTCGGGTTGGTAATAATCATAATATGATACGAAATATTCAACGGCATTTTCTGGAAAGAATTCCTTGAACTCACTGCACAGCTGACCTGCAAGTGTCTTGTTATGAGCAAGTACCAGAGTGGGTCTGTTAAGTTCAGCTATAATATTAGCCATTGTAAAGGTTTTACCTGATCCGGTTACACCCATAAGAGTTTGCTCTTTATAACCTTTTTTTACACCTTCAACAAGACTTTTGATTGCTTGCGGTTGATCTCCGGTAGGCTTAAAAGGTGAAACTAATTTAAATTTATCCAAGACAACTCTCTCCTTTCTTTTTTTATTTATTATACCACAAATCAACCCGGATTTAAAGATAGTATTTATAAAATAAAGAAAAATCCATCGGATTTTTTACCGATGGATGAACTATATTTATGTATCATTGTCCTCTTTAGCTTTATTGACACGCTCTAACATTTGCTTGATCTTCTCTGCATTTCTTCTGCGTTCACTGTTGAGCACTTCTTTGCGTGCTTCTTCAAGCTCATCGTCCAATTCTTTCTCAAACGGAGATTGTTCAATACCGGAAAAAATATATGCATAGCGCATCGTTTCGGCCATTGAAATATAGTCATTCTCATTAACGATTATATGGTCTAATAATCGCACTTTCAAGGCGTCAAGAATTTTATAAACATATTTCGTACAATCAATATCTTCTCTTGAGGGTATAGCAATTCCGTGAGGATGATTATGTGCGAGAATTATTCCGGTGGCCTTGCATTCAAGAACAAAAGCGGTAAGCTTTCTGATGTCAGCTCTGGACGAACGTATATCACCGTCACCAATGTTCTTATATCCGATAAAACGTCGGCTTGAATCATATGCAAGAGCATATAATCTTTCATCATTTGTATCAAGAAAAAGACTTCTTATGAATTCAGAAATTTTTTCTTTTGAAACAAATTCAGGTTTTCTGCTGTTTATATCCTCCATATATCTCTTATACAACGGACGTATCATCGATACAAGACAAGCTGCATTTTCTGTCATACCTTTAACCGTAATAAGATCTTTGACGTCTGCTTCAAGCACTGCCGAAAAGCTTCCGAAACGCTCTATTAATTCATGTGCCATTTCGTTTGTATCTCTGAACGGTATCCCAAAAAATAACAACATTTCAAGAATATTATGATCTGCCATTCCATTGAATCCGGTTTCATAATATCTGTTTCTGACTTTTATACGATGTCCCTTGTGAGGGTTTTCTTTTTTGACTGGTTTTTTGCTTATATCCGCCATAATTATTCTCCTGTCAAAACGTATCGGAGCTTTTATGTAAAAAGCTCCGATAAATTAAAATTATATTGAAATTTCAAGAGCCATCTTGTACATGTCAAGATCAACTGAATTTTTCATATTGAGAGCTTCGAAAATATCGAAATCAAGGATTGATTCCTTTTGCATTGCAACAACTCTGTTACCAATACCGTCCTTGAGAAGCTGAACTGCATGATAACCCATCTGGCTGGCAACGATTCTATCCTTTGATGTGGGTGAGCCGCCTCTCTGAACGTGTCCAAGGATTGTAGCTCTTGCTTCAACACCGGTCTCAGCCTGAATTTTCTTAGCCATTTCTTCAACGCCTCCGATTGCTTCGGAAACAACGATTACAAAATGAACTTTATCAGTCTTCTGAGTTCTCTTCATTCTTTCGATAACGTCGCGTTCGAAATCATAAGGAACTTCAGGTATAAGGATTGAAGTTGCACCGCAAGCGATACCTGATGAAAGAGCAAGATAACCTGCACCTCTACCCATAACTTCAACAACTGCACAACGGTCGTGGGATTCAGCAGTATCTCTGATTCTGTCAACCATCTGCATGATTGTATTCATTGATGTATCATAGCCGATTGTGTAGTCACAACAACCGATGTCGTTGTCAATTGTTCCGGGAATCGCAACACAAGGAATGCCTCTGAGTGAAAGGTCTCTTGCGCCTCTGAATGAGCCGTCACCGCCGATAACAACAAGACCTTCAATGCCTCTTTTTTTACATGTTTCGATAGCAGCAGCCATACCTTCCTCAGTCTTAAAGCGAGGGCTTCTTGCTGAATAAAGAATAGTACCGCCTCTATTGATAATATCGGAAACCGATCTGAGGTTCATTTCGTACATATCGTCTTCCATAAGACCATTGTAACCTCTTCTTATACCGTACACTTTCATTCCAAGCTCGCAACCGGCACGTACTACTGCTCTGATTGCCGCGTTCATTCCAGGAGCGTCACCGCCACTTGTGAGAACACCGATAGTTTTTATCATTGTAACATCCTCCTAAAGTCATTACACAGTTATTAGCTGTCTGTGTTAAATGCATTTAAAATAATTATACACATCTGTAAGAAAAAGTCAATAATTCACAGTAAAAATAAAGAATCTGGCAGACTTTTGTTTTTACTGTCGTATTATTTCCTTACAACAACATTATCTTCCCCGAGGATATATTTCATTTCGTTGAGCATAGGTTCATTGAGTGAAACAAAGCCCTTATGCATATATTCCTCAGTATCAGTATAGTAGCAATACATCGGGAAGGTTCCTTCGAATATATCTGCAAGCAAATCAATTTTTCTTTCCGTATCACAGCCCTTGCTTTTTAATCTCAGGAAGATACCCAGCCTTTGCTTTTTCTTAGCCGGAGAATTTTCTTTCTCTTTATATATGTTACTCGGATTAGGCTCTATATTTTCACAGATAATAGAAGGTTCTCTATCCTCTCTCATACTGAGCCTTCCTCTAACAAGAACGATATTACCAAGTTGCAAAAGATTTGTCCTGTCTGCGAAAAGCTTTGAAAAAACAATACATTCAATATCAGCTGTAAGATCTTCAATTTCAACGAAACACATAGTTGAATTGTTTTTGGTTGTTTTCTTTTCAAGCCTTGATATAATTCCGAGAATTTTTACATCCGAGTTATCTTTATATTTGCTCAAAAAGCTTCCGTCACTTTCAAGTATGTCTGCAATTTTATCTGCTTTGGCTTTCTCAGAAATATCTCGGTATTCCTCCATAGGATGACCGGTAATATATAACCCGGTTATTTCTTTTTCCAGTCGCAGGAGCTCTGCCTTGGGCATCTCCTCCATATCTGGAGCTTTCACTTCATCCATACCTGAAAATTCTGATTCATCATCGAAAAATCCGATTTGACCGATAACATTTTTATTTTTATCTTCGTCAATAGCAGATATAACTGTTGGGAGTATACTGAGCATCTGTCTTCTGTTAAGGTCAAGTCCATCAAGAGCACCGCATTTGATAAGACTTTCAACTGCTCTACGGTTGAACTCTTTTCCATGGACACGTTTACAGAAGCTGTAAAAGCTTGTGTACTTCCCCATTTGTTCACGATTACGGATGATTGTTCTTATAAATCCTTTTCCAAGATTTTTAATGGCAAGTAATCCGAAGCGTATAGTACCATTTTTTACAGTGAAGCCTTCAAAACTACTGTTTACAGACGGTGAAAGCACCTTAATATTCAGACGTGTGCATTCAGCAATATAATTCGATACTTTCGCAGATGAGTCAAGTACACTTGTTAGTGTAGCAGCGAGCAATTCACAAGGATAATGAGTTTTAAGATATGCAGTCTGGTATGAAACGTAGGCGTAAGCCGCGGCATGGGACTTATTAAACGCATACTTTGCAAAGTTTGACATTTCGTCAAAAATGTCGTTTGCCGCCTGAACTGAGACACCATTTCGTACTGCACCGCAACAATCTGCATCACCTTCGATACCGTAAATAAAAATCTGACGTTCTTTTTCCATTACATCAAGCTTTTTCTTGCTCATTGCACGACGTACCAAGTCAGCTCTGCCGTAAGAATAACCTGCAAGCTTTCTGCAGATTTCCATTACCTGCTCCTGATAAACCATGCAACCATAGGTAACGTCAAGAATATCCTTGAGAAGCTCTGATTTGTAGGTAGTATCCGACGGATTATGTCTGTTGTGAATATACGTATCTATCGAATCGGCAGGTCCGGGTCTGTAGAGAGAAATAACCGCAATAAGATCTTCGAGTGACTGCGGTTTAAGTCGTGTTAGCACGCTTCTCATACCCGCAGATTCATATTGAAAAACGCCGTCAGTTCTACCCTGAGAAAGCATATAAAAAGTATCAGCATCATCCAGCGGTATATCATCGAGATTAAAGTCCGGATTGCTTTTCTTGATCATTTTTACCGCATCATCTATAACAGTGAGCGTACGCAGCCCAAGAAAATCCATTTTAAGTAATCCAAGCTGCTCAAGGGTAACCATAGTGAACTGAGTTACTACAGATTCATCGTTTACTGCGAGCGGTACATAGGAAGAAACAGGATCACGGGTGATAACAACACCGGCTGGGTGTGTTGAGGCATGTCTTGGCATGCCTTCAACTTGTCTTGCGATATCAATAAGTCTGCTAATATCCTCATTGGTCTGATAAAGCCTGTTCAACTCAGGTGTTCTGAGTGCTTTATCGATTGTGATTTTTAACTCATTCGGTATAAGCTTTGCAACTTCATCAACAGTTGCATAAGGAATGCCCAAAACTCTGCCGACATCACGTATTGCGCCTCTTGCTGCCATTGTTCCGAAGGTAACGATCTGCGCAACATGGTCGGCTCCGTATTTTGATATAACATAATCAATTACTTCCTGTCTTCGTACATAACAGAAATCAATATCAAAGTCAGGCATACTGACACGCTCGGGATTGAGAAAACGTTCAAAAAGAAGATTGTATTTTATCGGATCTATACCGGTAATACCAATACAATAAGCTGCCAACGAACCCGCACCGGAACCTCTTCCCGGCCCTACAGGTATTCCGGAGTTTTTTGCATGTCTTATAAAGTCGTGGACAATAAGGAAGTAATCCACATACCCCATTTTGTTTATTACTTCAAGTTCATAATTAAGTCTATCGATGTAATTCTGAGGCGGATTATCACCTAAATATTTACAAAGACCGTAAAAGCATTGATTTTTAAAGTACTCATAATGATCCATATTGTTCGGTACTTCAAAAAGGGGAAGCTTAGTATTTCCGAATTCAAACTCTACATTACACCTGTCGGCAATAATTTGAGTATTATGAACCGCTTCAGGTATCTGCGAAAAAATTTCAAGCATTTCTTCTTCGCTTTTTACATAAAATTCCTCAGTGCTGAATTCAAGACCGGTTGCTTCTCCGAGAATATGGTTGGTTTGTATACAAATCAGTACTTGTTGAACCGATGAGTCTTCTTTTCTCAGATAATGAGCATCGTTAGTCGCAACAAGAGGTATACCCGTTTCACGTGAGAGACGGATTAAATCAGGAAGAATTTCCATCTGTTCACGCAAACCGTGGTTCTGAATTTCAATAAAATAATTATCTTTTCCAAATAACCCGAGATAGTAAAGAGCTACTTCTTTTGCTGTGTCGTAATCCCCTCTCATAAGCGCCTGAGGTATTTCACCAGCAAGACAACCAGACAGAGCAATCAATCCGTCTGAATGCTTTTCAAGAAGCTCACGATCTATACGCGGTTTTGTATAGAAACCTTCTGTCCAGCTTTTACTTACCATTGCAATAAGATTCTGGTATCCGGTGTTATTCTTACACAAAAGTACAAGGTGATATCTCTGGCTATCAAGACCATGAACTTTGTCAAATCTTGTTCTTGGTGCAACATAACATTCGCAACCTATAATGGGCTTTATGCCCTTTTCTTTTGCGGCTTTATAGAAATCTATAACACCGTACATAACACCATGGTCTGTTATTGCAACACTTGTCTGACCGAGTTCTTTTACGCGGTCAATAAGTGAATTGATTCTGCATGCTCCGTCGAGCAAACTGTATTCAGTGTGAAGATGCAGATGTGCAAATGACATAAATATCCCTCCTTGTAACTGAATTTATTTTACTTTAAGTCTGTCGGCAAGCACTTTATCAGGCTTGACAATTATTGTCCAGTATTCATGATATATTACCATACCCGCTTTTGCACTATTTGGCTTTTTAAGCTGCTTTACCCTTGTGTAATCAACGGGTACAAGTGACGAGTCAGCCGCCTTACTGTAAGTTGCAGCAATAACAGCAGCCTGTTCAATTGACATGTCGGATATTTCCTTACCTTCACCGCATATTATAACATGTGAACCGGGAATTTTTTGAGTATGAAGCCACATATCAGTTTTTACGGCTGTTTTAAGAGAAAGCTTATCGTTTTGAATATTATTTCTACCAACAAGAATTCTGAAACCATCATCACTGATAAATTCGTGAGGTGGTAATTCCTTAGGCGGTTTTTGTTTCTTACCTTTGGTGTTTTTTATATAGCCTCCCTGAGAAAGCTCAAGTCTTATTGAAGAAATCTCATTATCCGAATCAGCTCTTGACAATTCATCAAGAACCGATTCAAGGTAAACCGTTTCGTTTTCACCGTCAGAAATCAATTCTACGAGCATTTTTTCTGCAACCTGTGCCTTACGATATTCCTTATAATATTTTTTTTGATTTTCCTGGGGTGATAATGCAGGATTACATGGAATTTTTATCAAATTACAATTATCGTAGTAATTTTCTACTTCATAAAAATCTTTACCTTTTTCCAATCGGTACATATTAGCTACGATAAGCTCACCGTAAAGGCGAAGTTTATCTTTATCTTTGCATTTTTCAAGCTCTGCCTTTTGTAATGCAATTTTTCTTGTTGTTCTTTCAATTAGGTTGTTAAGAAGTTTAATAAGTTCATGCCCACGATGATTTACGCGGTTGATACGGTCACGTTCATAGTAAAATTCATCAAGAAGCTCACTGCAGGTGTCATATTCCTTTAAAATAAGACTGTCTGCGTACTGTCCGATGCTGCAGTGTGCAATATCCTTCGGCTTACCGTTAGTATCAGTAAGCATAAATACTTTGTCAACAATATTAAGTTTTGCTTTAATTTCGTCAATCTGAGCCTCGAGTGATTTAATTGTCAAATTATTCAATTCACGTACAAAAACGTCATCTAAGGCTGCTTTTATGGCAATTTCACGGCTTATAATGGGAGATACTCCCTGAATAACACTCATAATTGCAGTTGAAAGATATTTATCCTTCCATTTAAGAATGTTTTCCACTATTATTTTTGTGTCTGTATCTTCAATGCAAAACTTATCCTGCGCCGGAGGTAATTTATAATCAAGACCGGGAAGAACCTGTCTGAATGATGAAGTCGAAAAATCAACCCTTTTAATTGAATCAAGAATTCTGTTATCGTGAATAAGTATCAGATTAGAGTGCTTGCCCATTATTTCGATGCACAAAGTTAATTCAACCTTGTCACCGATTTCATTTGTTGCATCAAAATCTATAAAGATAATTCTGTCAGTTTCAAGCTGTCTTATATCCTTAATCAATGCTCCCTGAAGATGTTTTCTGAGAAGCATACAGAACATAGGAGGAGTTGGCGGATTGTCAATATTATGCTCGGTAAAGTGAATCCTTGCACTGTCAGCACGTACACAAATAAGCAATTTTCTATTAAAATTTTTGCCCCTGAGATTGAGTATAATTTCATCCTTGGTAGGTTGATTTACACGATCAACTCTCATACCAACTGCCAATGAGGATAGTTCATTTCTTACTTTTCTTAAAAAAATACCATCTAAAGCCATACTACACCTTAACCTATGAATCTAACAGGATTAATCTGATTTATGATAAGACATTCAAGCTCAGGAAATCTGTTGGATATTAAATCCATGAGTCTTGCCATCGAAGGGTTTTCAGTTTCAAAATGCCCGGCTGCAATCAATGTAACTCCGATTTCAGCCGCCTTCAGAAAATGATAGTGATTGGCGTCGCCTGTAACAAAAGCGTCTGCCCCCATTTTTACAGCAGTTTCAAAAAAATCCATTCCCGAGCCGCCACAAACCGCTACTTTTTTTACAGTTTTTCCGCTATCGTAAACTCTGCAGACTGTATGTATCTTTTCAGCTACGGTTTTTGCGAAATCCTCAGAAGTAATAGGTGTAACATCACCAATCCTGGCAATAGGAAGCACACACTCTTCACAAGGTACGCCTATGGCATTTTCTATGGATAAAAGCTCACATAAAACATCATTCACACCACCTGCGGCACAATCAAAACATGTGTGAGCAGAAATTGCATTTATACCGCTGACGGCAATTTCATAAGCAAGATTACCTTTAAGGAAATTTACTTGCGGCTTAAAAATGATCGGGTGATGTGTGATTACAAGACTTGCACCGAATTTCTTCGCTTCAGATAATGTTTCTGCTGTAAGATCAAGCGCAAAAGCAACCTTCTTCACCTCAGCAGCTTCATCTCCTACGAGAACACCGCAGTTATCCCAATCACACTTTGTATTATAAGGAGCAAAATTATTTATATAATCGGATATGTCTCTGACTTTAATCATTGTAAACCTCCGAAATTTTCTGTTTAATTTGATTGATGAGCTTTTCAAGTTCGATACTTTCAGTAATTTTTGCGTTTTTAAGCGCTGAACACTTCTTTTCGAGAGTAAAAAGCATTTTTTCTATGTATTTTTTTGTAATAATGTCATCATTTTTTAAAAGCTCACCAAGATAGTAATAGCTTTCTGCGTGAGCAACCTTATCACCGCAAAACTCGGCACATAATGTACAATATAGATGCTTTCCGTCAGTTGTTGTTTTCTCTTCAATAATCCTGAAGCCATTTTTTACAAAAAATTCCCTGAGAACTTCCGCGTGAGTCATAGGCTGAGCAATAATACGCACATTTTTGTTATAAAGCCATTTTGCCTGAGATATTATATCAGCTATAAGAATTCCGCCCATACCTGCAATTACAATGTCATCCGCACAATTTTCAGGCAATTCTTTAAGACCGTCTGACAGGTACAACTCTACCTTTTCACTAAGACCACAATCCGTTACAGTATTTTTTGCGTTTTCGAGCGGACCTTTTCTTAAATCTGCAGCAATACCGCAAGGGCTTATACCGTTTTGTATAAGCCAGCATATAAGATACCCGTGATCAGTACCGATATCAGCTGCAACACTACCTTTTCTGACAAGCGAAGCAACAGAGCTTAAACGTGAATCAAGTTTAATATTTGTCATAATTACCTCTAAAATAACAGAGCCACCAGTAAAACGGTGGCTCTTGGTCGATTTAATGCTTATTTCGAAGCAAGATAACCGTTGATTTTATCAACAAGTTCATCAACGCTTACGCCGTGTACGGCACAAGCCTCTTCAACTGACTCGCCTCTTGATGCAGGACATCCGAGACAGTGCATTCCCATTTCAAGGAAATATACAGCTGTACCGGGTTCTTTATCAAGAATGTCGCCGATGAGCATATCTTTTGTAATTTCTTTCATAATAAATACCTACCTTTAATTATTAGCCAAGCTTATTTTTTTAACGCAATGGCTTTCTTTGCTTTAATTGCAATGTTTTCAGCATCAAGTCCGTATATCTTGAGTAGTTCAAGTGCGGGTCCCGATTTACCGAAAGTATCTTCAACACCAAGACGTACAACAGGTACAGGATATTCTTCACAAAGAGCTTCTGTAACTGCGCCGCCAAGGCCTCCGATAATGCTATGCTCTTCCGCGGTAACAATAGCACCGGTTTCCTTAGCTGCTTTGATAATAATATCATTATCAAGGGGCTTGATGGTGTGGATGTTGATAACTCTTGCATCTATGCCTTCGTCCTTGAGATTTTCAGCAGCGATAAGAGCTTCATTTACCATAAGTCCGGTAGCGACGATTGTAACATCTTTACCGTCTTTAAGCATAACACCCTTTCCGAGCTCAAACTTATAATCTTCAGCGTTAATACGAGGTACTGCAAGTCTGCCGAAACGCATATATACGGGTCCGTCGTGCTCTGCAGCGGCAAAAACAGCCTGCTTTGCTTCAACGTCATCTGCAGGATTGATGATTACCATATTAGGAATTGAACGCATAAGTGCAATATCTTCGCAACACTGATGACTTGCACCGTCTTCACCAACCGAAATACCGGCGTGAGTTGCGCCTATTTTTACATTAAGCTTCGGATAAGCAATAGAGTTTCTTACCTGCTCAAAAGCTCTACCTGCTGCAAACATAGCGAAGGATGAAGCAAATACTGTGTATCCTGTTGTTGCAAGACCTGCGGCAATACCCATCATATTGCTTTCTGCAATACCGCAATCAATAAACTTGTCAGGGAACTCTTTCTTGAATGTAATTGTCTTTGTTGCTTTTGCAAGGTCAGCATCGAGTACAAGAATATCATCTCTGTTACCAAGTTCCTTCAAAGCTGCGCCGTAAGCATCTCTTGTTGCACATTTAATTACATCAGCCATAATTACACCTCCAGATCTGCCATAGCCTTATCAAGTTCAGCCATAGCAATTGCATACTGTTCAGCATTGGGAGCAGAACCGTGCCAATCACACTTATCTTCCATAAATGAAACGCCCTTACCCTTAACTGATTTTGAAATAATGCAAGTGGGCTTTCCTTTACACTCATCAGCCTTGTTGAATGCATCTTCAATTTCACAGAAGCAGTGACCGTTTATTTCAATTACATTCCAGTTGAATGCTTCAAACTTTTCTTTGATAGGATAAGGTGAGTTTACTTCGTCAAGTGAACCGTCAATCTGAAGGTTGTTGTAGTCGACAACAGCAACAAGATTATCAAGATTACGGTTACCTGCAAACATTGCAGCCTCCCAAACCTGACCTTCTTCAATTTCACCGTCACCAAGAATAGTATAAACCTTATAATCCTTACCTTTGAGTTTACCGGCAAGAGCCATACCGCAAGCTACTGAAATGCCCTGACCAAGTGAACCTGTACTCATATCAACACCGGGAGTATATCTCATACTGGGATGTCCCTGAAGGATTGAATCAGGCTTTCTGAGAGTTTTGATAAGCTCAACAGGGAAAAATCCCTTGTACGCAAGTGCAGCATAGAGGGCAGGTGCTGTGTGTCCCTTGGAAAGAACAAATCTGTCACGGTTTTCATCGTCAGGATTTGTGGGGTCAACATTCATTTTTGAAAAATAAAGATAAGTTAATACATCAGCAATTGAGAGTGAACCTCCGGGATGTCCTGATTTTGCATTAAATGTACCTTCAATAACGCCTTTACGTACATTAACGGCAATTTTTTTCAATTCAAGTTTTTTGTTTTCTTCCATAATGTCCTCCTTGATTTATTTTGCAAAATTTTTAATCATATATTCTATCAAGTCCGCAACGGCACCGTGATTACAGTGACATGTTACAAGCTTTGATATCTTCTTCATTCCGGCAGGAGCCTGACCGCAACAAGCAGGAAAAGCAACATTTTTCAGCATTTCGTAGTCATTAAAATAGTCGCCGATTGCAGCTGTATGTTCAGCGTCTACATCAAGCAGTTCGGCAAGCTTTAGTACAGCCTTGCCTTTGTTGGTATCTTCATTAACTATTTCGTAACTCCAGGCTGATGAAAACATAAGGTTCTCTGTTGAGTCAGACATTGATTCAATATATTTGCTTACAGCCTTCAATGCAGGCGGAATACCTGTGAAAATAACCTTAAACCAATTTTCTTTAGGAATTGATTCAAAAGAATAAAAATATTTTATCGGATATTTTGCATTTATTGCAAGAATTCTTGACGAAATGGTCGGCCTGAAAATATATACAACCTTATCAGATATTACCTGAAATGAAATTGTTGGATATTTTTTTACGGTTTTTCTGATAAAATCTATACATTTTTCATTAAGCGGACTTGACCAAATCATCTTCTCCTGAGAAAAATCATAAATACCCGCACCATTGATTACAATTGCTTTTCCGTCCGGAATATCAAGTCTCTTGAAATGCTTACGCATTGAATCAGGAGATCTGCCTGAAGCGAGGGTAAAGTTTCCTTTAAACTCGTTCATATATTTATGAATTGCATCATAGTTTCTTTTTACAAGTTTTCTTCTCTTATCATTTATTGTACCGTCTATATCAGATACCAATAACCAGTGGGATAAGTCTTTTTTTGTTTTTTCCATTTATTTTATCCTCCTGATAAAATCAGTAAAATAATCGGGAAGTTCACTTTCAATTTCAATATATTTCCCGCTTCTCGGATGTTTAAAGCCAATCTTTCCGGCATGAAGACATTGGCCTTCAAGATATTTTATCACGTTTTTAGGCCCGTATACGGCATCACCTGCAACAGGATGGCCGATATATGACATGTGAACTCGTATTTGATGTGTTCTTCCGGTTTCTAACCTCAGACGCAGATGGGTAAAATCTTTGAATTCTTGCAGAACTTCATAATGAGTTACAGCATTTTTAGAATTCTTAGTTGTTACAGTCATTTTCTTGCGATCTACCGGATGTCTTCCTATTGGCGCATCAACAGTTCCGCTATTGCTCTTGAATTTACCGTAAACAACACTCTGATATTCTCGTGTAAAAGAGTGAGCTTTTATCTGTTCTGCCAGATTTATATGAGCAAAATCGTTTTTAGCTACAATAAGAAGTCCGCTCGTATCCTTATCAATGCGATGCACAATGCCGGGGCGGATTACACCGTTAATTCCCGACAAACTGCCTTTACAATGGTACAAAAGAGCATTTACAAGCGTTCCATCATAGTTACCTGCAGCAGGATGAACAACCATTCCTTTGGCTTTGTTAACAACAAGTAAATCGTTGTCCTCATAACAAATATCAAGAGGAATGTTTTGTGCTACTATCTCAAGCTCTTTCGGCTCAGGTATAACAAGGGATATTCTGTCTCCGTTTTTCACTTTATAATTCTTGCTGACAACTATACCTGATACAGTAACTTGACCGTCATCAAGAAGCTTTTGTACAGCAGAACGGGAATTTACTTCACAATTATTGCAGATGAATTTATCAATACGCTCTCCAGCCTGCTCATTTGTAACATTGAATATCTGAGCGTACACCATATCAGCCCTGCTCCTTTTTGGCCTTAGTTTCTTTGATCATCAGATAAATCTGATAAAAAATCAAAAGAAAGGCTCCGACGGTTATCAGACAGTCAGCAAAGTTGAATATATAGAAATCAACAAACAGATATTCAATGTAATCAACAACGTAGCCTCTGAAAATACGGTCAATGATATTTCC
Source organism: Acutalibacteraceae bacterium (assembly GCA_045638245.1). Lineage (GTDB taxonomy): Bacteria > Bacillota > Clostridia > Oscillospirales > Acutalibacteraceae > UBA6857. The sequence goes on from JAZUAZ010000149.1 coordinate 18,439, forward strand.
GATACCGCCTGTAGCAATCATTACAAGGCAAATATAATCAAACTTTGTTTTAATTGCATCGGTAAACATAAGCAAAATCAGTGCAATCATGCATAATATTGAGAGAACGGTGACTAATGTAGTTTTGCCTTCAAGAAACCCCATCATTGCGCCATCATTGCGATGATAATGCAATTGTATAAATCCCGGAATTAACGGACTTTCGGTAATGGGCTTAAGTTTAAGTTCAACAAAGTGCTTAATAATTTGATCTACAGCAACAAGTGCAGTCATAACTGTAAGCGCTATAAAAAAATTTTTAGTCTTGTGTTTGTTGAGTTTAATCAATTTTTAACCTCGCTAAAATATATCAGAATTTGGATGACTCAGATATAAGATCCTCAAAACCGAAGTTGTCATCATCCTCATCTTCTGAAACTGAGTCAAAAATTTTTGAAAGGTACGATGTCACATCAGGCATCTGAGCAACTTGTTTTTTTGTTTCTGATGAATGTGAAAACAAATCTACCATTTCATCTGCTTTAGTTGCATTTTCATCAAGAACGTTAACTATAATCTCTTTATCGGTTTCCTCTTCCGGCTCGATTGCAACTACTTCTTCGTCAACAGAAAAAGCTTTTGTCTCATCATTAGCTACAGCGGCTTCGTAAGAAACAGGTTCATATTTAAATTCTAATTCAAAAGGTTCAATATCCGCTTTATTTAAAGACATTGATTCATCAGTGTCGTGATATTCAACTTTTTCCTGAACGAGTTCGTAATCGCTTATTGATTTAACTGCTGAGTCAGCAACAAGAATAAGAGCTGAAAGCTCGCTTTTAACCTTTGCTGTTTCTGCTTTAAGTTCATCGAGCTGCTTGTTGGCAACAGAAACAACCTCATCAGCCTTATCTCTTGCGGTTTTAGCATCACTGTATGCATGTGCAACTATTGAAGCAGCCTTCTCATTTGCAGCAGCAATAAGAGAATCAATCTGAGCGTTTACTTTAGAAAGATATTTTTCACGGTAATCATCAGCTTCCTTCTGTAATCGTGAAAAAGCGTATTCAAGCTCTCTGAGCTTTATATCGGCATCCTTTGTTTTTTCAATGTAATATTTCTCTGCTTCATCTTTTTTTGCAATAATAATTTCTTCTGCATTTTTATTTGCAGCTTCGATAATAATGCGAGCCTCATCCTGCGCCTGTGTAAGCTTTGTTTCTGCTACTGTCTGGGCACTGATAAGAGCATTGGCGATAGCGGCCTTTGTTTTGTTATATTCATCAACCATCGGTGAAACTGCTTCCAACTTATCATTGAGAGCAATGTTATCATTATAAAGTTTAGCATAATTTTTATATACTTTTTGTACAAAAGCATCTACGTCTGAAGATCTGTATCCGCCTTTTCCGTTCGGTACAAAGCGCTGATTGCTGATCTGAAGTGGTGTCATCATAAGAATAACCTCCTAATTATACGTCTTTTATTTGTTGAATGAGTCTAAATCTACCTGGCTGAAGAAATCACCGAACAGCTCTACGCTTTCAGGTACGAAAGCACAGATGTTTTCAGCAAATCTGACAAAAACTGATTTTGTTACGTATTTTGCACCGTCGAGAAAATCCATTGCTCTTACCTTCTGATCATCAGAAAGGTAAGATAAATTAACTACAACGATGGTATCTCTCTCCATCATAAGAGCTGCAACATTTTTTGCATCATATATATCACGAAGAAGGATTGAATTGAGCTTGAACTTGTTTGCAGGACGATTATTATTGAAATTATATATATTTGCATTTGTACCGTTTTTAGGTGCCGACTGAACAGGCTCCACTTTCTTTTTAGGAGCAGCTGACTTGGCTTCAAACTGATATTCAGGTACATTTATGCCGGGTTGCGGATTAAACGCATAAGAATTTTCGGTCTCGTTGTCGTAAATGCTTGAATTATTGTTTTCAGCTGATGCTTCCTCAAAATCATCGTCCGACACTGCTGACTCGTATTCATCATAATCGTTATTCACGAAATGCTCATTGATCTTATCCTTGAAGTTTTTTACAAAACCCATTGATTACACTCCTTTAAATTTAATGTTAATATATTCTAGGTCCGAAAAGAGCCGTACCGATTCTAACTAACGTTGAACCGTTAAGAATTGCGTTTTCATAATCAGAAGACATACCCATAGACAGAACATTCATATCTACATTATCTAACTTTTTATCTCTTATGTCAATAAATAAACGGTGCATTTTTGAAAAATATTTATCCAAAAGCTTTATATCATCGCAAATCGGAGGGATTGTCATCATGCCGTTGATTTTTATCCCTTTCATAAAGGATATTTCATGCACTAACTCGTAAATCATTTCAGAGCTGATTCCACTCTTGCTTTCCTCACCGCCTATGTTCACTTCAATAAGACAAGGCGTAATGATTTTTAACGCCTCACTGCGCTTAGAAATCTCCGCAGCAAGCTTTACACTGTCTACCGATTGAATCATTGAAACATTTCCCACAATCTGTTTAACCTTGTTCGTCTGCAAATGACCAATAAGGTGGGCTTCACAGTTGTTCAAATTGAGGTGTTCCTTTTTGCCAAGAAACTCTTGAACTTTATTCTCACCGATAAGGTCAATTCCGTTGGAGATAGCTCTGTTAATAAAAATCGGCTCAACAGTCTTTGTTACAGCCATAAGGTGAACATCATTTTCACCTCTTCCGGATTTAATAGCGGCTTGAGCAATACGCTCCTTTATAACTGCAACATTATAATCAATGTCCGAAAAACGCTTTTCAACTGACAACCTTTCCATCTTCGATATTTGTTCCTTTCACAATTATACTATCGTATGCTTTAAGTTTACGGTAGGACGAATTTTTTTCTTCGTCATATATCTTATTTCCGTTTTCATCTGTAATATATGCAACATAGTTTTCAGCAACAACGTAGTCTTCTCCGTAATAGAGGATGCTTATCGGTGTAAACTGAGCAATGTTTCCTGAAAGGACATATACACCATCAATGCCTTCAGCATTTTTTATGAGTGCACTGTTGCTGATTTTAAAACCGCTATATTCAGAAACAGTAATAACAACTTTTTCTCTTCTGAGTATTGCAAGCTCTTCGTTGAGATACTTACACCTTAACGTAACTGTTATTATTCCGTTTTTTACATCTGAGATATCAAACACACTCATAGGAATTTCACTTATTCCTCTTTCAGGGAAATCGACATATACAGTCTTGCCCTCTTTTATCTGCGCAGCTTTTTCAATAGATATATCAGTAAGCATATACCAAACGTGCTGTGATATAATTTTACCGTAGGCATCATCTGTTATTATTGGCTTTTTTTCGTACAAATCGGATACTGAATTTGGCTCAATATCACCTGATACAACTTTACTGTATGAAACTGATTCTTCAAATCCGTCTACTGTACTGACAAAATAACCGGCGCAAGGCGATGTAATGTACTCTTTATTGCCTATAGTAGCCTCGAGTGAAGATATTTGCTCTTCACAGTCTGATATCAGTCCGCTGAAATCGTAAGAATATCCGAGAGAGACTTGCTTGGACATTACACTGGTTGAAAACGAATCAGCTACATCACGTACGGTACTAAGATCCCCGTAGGAAATGTTCTTAACATAATCCTGAACGTCTTTATATATTCTTGAATTAAGGTACGTTAAATTTGTTTTGTTCAAATTCTCAAGGTTTTTTAAATCCGTCAGCTCGTTTTTTCTTTTTGTTAACTCCACTATATCAGTATAAGCATCTGCCTGCTCTGCACTGTCAAATGCAACTGCTATAGTGTCTTTTACAGCAACTCCGGAACTATCGCTTATTACAGGTACATATACTTTGCTTCTGTCTCTATAGAGAATAAGCTTATTCTTTCCGTTTTCTTCTGCAAACTCATCTCTTACTGCAAAGCCATTAACCTCAATTATATCCTTCTGAACATAGTTAAAAACATATTCTGTTTCGGTAATTTCGGTTTTATCGAAATAGAAAGACTGGGCTATATACAAAACAAGTGTACAGGCTACAAAAATCAGTATACCGGCCGCAAACTTTTTTCCTTTGTCGGATTTCATATTTATCTCCTGTTTTCTTTTATAAGATTTTCTACTTTTTCAATAAGCTCATCTTTACTGTAACGATCAATCATAAACCAGTTCATACCGCTGTATCTCCTGAACCATGTCAGTTGTCGTTTAGCGTACCGTCGGGTTTCCATTTTTAGCTTTTCAACAGCAGAATCTAACGATACATTACCGTAAATAAACGGCTTTAACTCTTTATAACCTATTGCCTGAACTGCAGTTTGTGAAGCGTTTGATGAATAAAAAGCTATAGCTTCTTCCAGAAGTCCGGCTTTAAGCATCAAGTCAACTCTAAGGTTAATTCTGTCGTAAAGAAACTGTCTGTTTTCAGCATTAAGACCTATAAGACACCAATCATAAGGGCTTTCTGTAATATGTGAAAGTTCTCGCTGCTCACTCATTGTCTTACCTGTTGTATGGTAGACCTCCAACGCACGGATTATCCTTTTCGTATCATTCAGATGAAGTTTTTCTGCGGTATACGGATCAACAGTGTTAAGCTCATCCCATAAACCAAGAATACCTTCGTTATTAAATCGTGCTTCAAGAGTGAGTCTTATATCACTTTTTTCGTAGTCCAGAAACTCGGTATTTTTGATAAGAGTATCAATATAAAGACCTGTTCCTCCGACAACTATAGGTAATTTTCCTCTAGAGAGAATATCTTCAATTGCAGGAATAGCTCTGTTCTTATACTGTGCTACGGAAAACTCTTCATCCGGTTCGATAATCCCGATCAGATGATGAACAATTCCTTGCATTTCTTCCTCAGTAGGCTTCGCAGTGGCTACATCCATCGTTTTATATATCTGCATAGAATCAGCAGAAACGATTTCGCCATTCAAACGTTTTGCTAATTCTATCGAAAGTGATGTTTTTCCCGATGCTGTCGGACCTGCTATAATAGGTATAAAGGCTTTCTGCATAAAAATCTCCATTTTACTGAATACGTCCGAATTGTTTTTCAAGTTCATATTTGCTCAGTTCAATCAGAACGGGCCTTCCATGGGGGCAATAACGTACATTATCATCATAAAGCACCTGCTCAGCAAGGACCTTCATTTCTGCGGTTGAATTTTTGAAACCCGCTTTGATCGCCGCCTTACACGCAGCGGTGTGATATATATGATCAATTTTATCGGGCTCTGTATCAGTACGGTTTTCACTAAGATAACGTGCTATTTCAACAACAGTGTCTTCTGCCTCGTCTGAGGATATAAGCATCGGACATTCACGCACTATTACAACACCGGTACCAAAGTCCTCAACAAGAAAACCTGCTTTTAAGAAAGTTCCGAGATTTGATATAACAATATCGTATTCTGTTTTACTAAGTGTAACTGTAACGGGAGCAAGAAGAACCTGAGGTGCTTTTTTTTCAGTCGCATTCTTCTTCATTTTGTTATATATTATTCTTTCGTGAGCTGCATGCTTGTCAATGAGACAAAGCTTACCGTCATATTCACAAATTATATATGTCTTAAAGGCTTCGCCGAGAAGTCTGAGTGGTTTTGGCGGAAGTTCACTTTCTTTTGTTGCTGCAAACTCAACTTTTGAAGAAATATCTTCAATCTTATGTTCAACAGAAACTGCAGGTGCAGATATTTTCTCTGAACTGACTACAGATGCTGTAGCGGTTTTGCTGTTCCGAGCGGGTATATCATTGATTTTTACTTCCTGCTGTTTCTTTTTAAAGGAACTGATAAGGTCCGGCTCATTACCTTCACTTAAAAACGGATTTTCCATCGAAGGCTGTGACACTGACGTCTGAAATTCAGCAGATGTCATTTTATTCCAGAAGTCCCTTGGCGAATTTTTGGTGTAATTCTTTGGTTTCGGCTCAACTTTAACGGGTTGCGTGAGTATTGCTGCAGGAGCCTGAGAAGGTTGACTTACCTCATGCATTGTTATCTGCACGGCTTCAGGTGTTGCTTTCTGTGTGAGTTTGTTAAGTTTTGAAAGATCAACCTGTGGTGCATTATCAAGTTCTTCAATCGCACTTTTCACTCCATAATACACTGCTGAAGATACCCGACGCTCATCGCTGAATCGAACTTCTGTTTTTGCCGGATGAACGTTAACATCAACAGTGTGTGGAGGTACTGTTATATTGAGAACACAGCTCGGAAACTTGCCGACCATTATTGTGTTTTTATATGCATTTTCCATTGATGCGACACAGGAACGTGATTTGATATATCTGTTGTTCAGATATATATATTGCATTGAGCGTGACGGTCTTGCTGAGTGAGGCTTACATGTATACCCCTCTATCTTTATTCCATCAAGCTCATAGCTAACAGGTAATAAGGAATCGGCGAAAACTTTACCAAATACTGAATATATGGCAGAAATCAGCTTTCCGTCGCCCGGTGTAATAAGCGCTTGCTTACCTTCTCTTATAAATCTTATACTGATTTCCGGGTGTGAAAGTGCTATTCGATCAACAACCTCTGCAACCGCATTTGCTTCTGATACGTCTTTCTTAAGGAATTTCATTCTGGCCGGTGTATTATAAAACAAATCTCTTACAATTATAGTCGTACCGTCAGGACAACCTGCAGGTTCATATTTTACCTGAACACCACCACTTACTGCATAGGCTGTTCCACTGTCCTGAGTAGCGCTTTTTGTAAGAATTTCA
>JAZUAZ010000150.1:0-8095 GCA_045638245.1 Acutalibacteraceae bacterium
TTTACGAAAAGTATTTCTTCGTCAGAAAAGCTTATGAGTGCCTTTGCGGCGGGTGTTATGTCTGCCGCTTCCGTGTGGAGTCTTATTATTCCTTCAACTAAAATGTGCGACAGTTTGGGAAGACTCGCTTTTTTACCTACAATCATCGGAATTTTTATCGGCTCTGGGGTTATGGTACTGTGCGAAAAAATCTATGCAAAAAGTAAATCCGCCACAAGGCTCACAAAACAGTTTACTGCAGTCACACTTCACAATTTCCCCGAGGGTATGGCGGTAGGTCTTATGTTTTCACGGTACCTCAGCGAAGGTACGCAAAGCTCTCTCGCGGGAGCCTTCGCCTTTTCCCTTGCGATAGCAATTCAGAATATCCCTGAGGGTGCTATAATCGCTCTGCCCGATTACGCAGAAAGAAAAAGCAGGCTTCGTTCCTTCGTTCTCGGAGTAATTTCAGGCATTGTTGAGCCCCTCGGTGCAGTGCTCACCCTTATTGCCGCGTCTCTTTCCGAAAAGGCTCTGCCCTACCTTTTCGGCTTTGCGGCGGGTACAATGCTTTTCGTTGTTGCAGACGGACTTCTTGACCGTCATAAAGAAAAACCGACACTTGTACCCTTAATCTTTATACTCGGTTTTTCTGTTATGATGACCCTTGATGTGGCGTTAGGGTAATACACCAAAAGCAAAACACAAAAACTGTCGGGATTCAATTCCCCGACAGTTTTTTCTTCTTATATCATTGTTGTCCTCGCCGGACGGGCGTTACTTTCTTGAAAGAAAGTAACCAAAGAACTTTTCTTATTCTTCTGTTACCAGCTGTTTTCAACATATTCACAGAAGGTGAATAAATCCTTTATTTCTACCTTTGTACCGTCATCGAGGATAACGTTTCCGTTCCATATACCGTAAACCTGATGACAGTTCATTCTGCCTACCTTGAAATCCACATCGCTGTGATTGTCGAGAGTAGGAATCATCGTCATATTGAAGCGGCCGTCCTCGGAAATGAATTTCCAGGGCTCCATAAATCTGTCCTTAGGAAATTTTTCCACATCTACCGCACCTATTTTATGTATCTTGCCGTCATAGAAAATGCAGGTTTCCGTAGCGTTGCTTTCATTTCCGATTGCCCAGGTTATTTCAAAGCCGAAAAGATGTCTGTCTCCCTTTTCATCTGTAACGTACTGACTTCCGCTACCCCAGTACCAGACCATTTTATGGGGAGTGTTTACTCTGCCCCAATCAAGAGAGCAGAAGGCTTTATCCTTCGTGAATTCGTATTCATAGTCACCGAAAACAAACTTACCCTCACAAGGCAGACAAAGCTGTTTTGTTGTCATAAAGTACTTTGTATTATCTCCGTCGAAAGGAAAGATTGTAGTAATAGCCTCAAGTCCTTTTGGGATATCCATTACAGCATTGACCTCGACAGGCTTACCCTTGAAGCTGCCCTTATACCAAAGAGTACGTTCATTTTCCTTAGTATGGAAATCGAACTCAGTCTTACCGATTTTATCCTTGAAACGGCTCGGGGCGTCAGGCTTTGCGTGAGAGACGTGCTTGTTTGCACCTGCAAAGTACTGAATAGAGTCGCAAATAACCTTGCCACTTTTCAGATCAACAAGCTTTGCCGCAACATAGCCGCCTATAGTGATATTTGCAAAGCTTACAAGAATCTGCATCCTGTCATCGAAAATCGTATAGAAATCCCACTCTTTTCTGCTGATAATCCCCTTCTTGACATAATCACGGTTATAGTCAAAAATGTACTTTCTCGCCCAGCCTTTTGCCAAAAGAGTACCATCGGGAGCAAGAAGCGGTGTAGGCTCTGTGTATTCCGTCTGCTTTGATTTTTCCTTCCAATCCTTGAAGGGTACGTAGGTTCTGGGAAGTTCATTACTCATATTATCACCTCCAATGAAGTATAGCAAAATACCGTTTAAAAATCAAGATGAAAGCCTTGTCAAAAAAGTAAAACACCCGACCTGTGCATAAAAACAGGTCGGGTCTGACAATCAGAATATTATATCTGAATAAATAGGATAATGATCAGAAACGTATCTGTCATTATATTTTTCTCTCATAATATTATATGATTTTACATTGGTTATCTTTTCATTAACGCAGATAAAGTCAATGGGCTTTCCTGCGGTAGTGCCGTTGTATCCGTGATAACTACAGCCTGAATCTGCGCTTTCAGCGATTTCAGCTACATCTGTAAGCTTATCGGAAACAAGAGTATTATAAAGATCACTGTCCTTTGAGAAATTGAAGTCGCCGGTTACAACTACAGGCATATCAAAGCTTGCCGCCTTCTCAAGTACTAATTCAAGTCCGTTAATACGTGCCTCGGGACCCTTATTATCAAGGTGAGTATTGACGTGAGCGTAGCATTCGCCTGTTTCTTTGTTTTCAAGCACTGCCCATGTGCAGGTTCTGTGGTGCTGTGCATCCCAGCCCTTAGAAACCTTATCGGGTGTTTCCGAAAGCCAGAAGGTACCCCAATCAACAAGCTCGTACTTATCCGCCCTATACATAATAGCGGTTGATTCACCAAAAAGAGGAAGTCCGGTAAGTCTTCCGACACCGATAATTTCATAGTCGGGAAGGTACGCCTTCATTGTAAGGTACCAGGTACCCTCACATTCCTGAAGTCCTACCGAATCAGGAAGATAGTCAGCAACAACCTGAGGTACAATCTCCTCACGGTCAAACTCACCGTCTCTTACATTAAAAGACATAATTCTTACTGTTTCAGGAGCAGGTGCTTTTGCTCCCGTTTCCGGAAGTCCTATACCAAGGAACGGGAATATCAGCGAAAAAAGAGCACAAATAATCTGTTTTGCAAGAAGCAATATAGATTCTAATGACATAATACATTTCTCCTTTTAAAATTTATATATTAACTATACATCTTCTTTAAAGGAATTTTCAATACTGCGGAGATTTTGTTAACAGTTTGTATACAAAATATGTTAATAGGAATACATTACAATCGCAAATACCCGTCGGATACATCAGCGTGCGACCTGTACATTAACCTTGAAGCTTTGTATTTGACTTCTATTTGAAATGTAAAAAGGACATCGTGCTGATGTCCTTTTTTGTGCTGATACGTCGCTTCCGAGACTAAAAATCAAGCACATACGGTAATTAACTTTTACCCTTGTATACCCTCGTCAATATTGCCGTAGATATCAATGCCTTCATCTGTAAACTCAGCAACGATTCCGTCATATTTACCTGTTTCAAGAATCATAGCATTTACGCTGTTAAGATTTTTAAGAGGAGTTCTGTCCATACGACCTGCATCATTTGTTACTACCGCAAACTCAGGACTCAAGGCCTTAACGAAGCCGATGCTCGTTGATTCATTATAGCCGTGATGTCCCACCTTAAGTAAATTAACCTTGCCTATTTCTTGAGCCAATCTGTCTTCATCACCGTCAAGATTATTTATGTCAGCGGCAAGAAAAGCTCTGAAGCCCTTCTTTTCAATCAGCAGACCTATCGCATTTTCATTTTCTCCGATAGGCTCGGTTGATGTTGTATCGGCAGTGTTGCAGAATTTCAACGTAAAGTTACCGAAGGTAAACTCCTCCTCCGATATATTGTGAACAACAGGTACCCCCCTCTTTTCACAAGCGGAAATCATCTGCTCATAAACTTCTTTGTTGTCCCATTTTTCGATTTCGTATTCCTTGATTTTACTTTCGTCGTACTCTTTTATATAGGCTGTTTTAACAGTGATATTTTCATCAAGTATAACAGTATCAAGTCCGCCGATATGGTCAGAGTGACTGTGCGTACCGAGTACGAACTCAAGAACTACCTTACCGTCCTTATCCCCTGCGATTTTTTTGATTGCATCAACAACATAGTCCTCTGTACCTTCAAAGACAAGATTGGAGAAGCCTCTGGGGTTATCGCTGTCCTCAGCTCCGTCAACAAGAGCAAACTTGCCCTCACTTTCAATAAGGATAGCATCAGCACTGCCCGTATTAAGGAAATAAATTCTGTCACCGTGTTTTGATAAATCAACCGTCTGCATAGAAAAGTCCTTCATCCTTTGCATCATATTTATATTCGGCATAAAATATATAAGCACTCCTGTCGCTATAGCCAGCAGTACTGCAATACCGGCTATGATGATTTTTGGTTTTGTTTTCATATATATCACCGCACCTTTATGGCATTATAGCAATTAAGAATGATGATGTCAACATAAGGCGTACTGTCAACCGTAAAGCGGCATATTTGATTTCTATGTGAAACATAAAAAAATACAGATACTCGAAAGAGTATCTGTATTTTTTGGGAACTCACCCCTCCTTTAAAACCCGTGCAAACGCTGAAAAAACCTCGTTAGTGCAAAATATGCAAAAACGAGGCTTTTTATTGTTTCTTTATTCATTTACAAACTGACTTGTATATTCAACAACATATTCTTCTGCAAGCTCATTACCAACAATTTCACCGGCAACTTCATCGCCGTTATTGTTCGGCTCAAGCGGCGCTATAAGATACTCTTTAACAGAGGTTAAGTCTGCATCCGGATTCATAATAACATAATAGTGTGTTGTAGTTAATGCATCACCTTTATCAATGAATTTCAAAGCAACTGCAACATCTTTTGAAATACCTTTTATCAAATATACCTCAGCACGAAGAGTTTCGGTGGTAAGTTGTTCATCAAAGCTGTTTTTCCAACCTGCTGCAACTGAAACATCTGCGATTTTATAATCAATCTTATCTTCTGATATAACTTTTCCGCTTACATAAGTTGAAAATTTACCGTCAGACACATTGTACACATAGGTTTCTGAAAATGCAGATTCATTACCAATGGCAGGCTGAGTAGTACTGTCGTTGTTCGTAGCAGAGGTTGTGTTGTCATTGCCACCGGAAGTAGTGGGTTCTGCATTATTAATGTGAGAAGTATCTTGATTTACTGCCGGAGCTGTAGTTGCACCATTATCATTTGTTGTAGGAGTAGCGGATTCACTATTATTTATCGTAGTATTGTCACCGTTTACAACAGGAAGTTTTGTGTTCCCGTCTCCGAACAATGTCGGAACAGCAACTGCGGCAACAATTATAATTATAGCAAAAGAAGCCGCAAGAGATGTCCACTTTATCCAAATATTCTTTTTGGCAACTTTTTTACTTTTTGTTGCATTGTTAATAAGGTCATCATCAATATTACCGATGGCATTTACTATTCTAGGTGTTTTCATATTTCAACGCCCTCCTTAATCAGATAGTCTTTTAGTTTATTGCGAGTATAGAACAACATATTTTTTACTTTGCTTTCAGAAAAAGAAAATTCAACTGCAATTTCTTTTATAGAATCGAAAAAATAGTATCTGCGAATAAATACATTTCTTACATCTTCTTTTTGCGTGTAAAGAAAATCACTTATCAATTTTCCTATGTCTTCATCACTTACATCAGGTGCATATTTTTCATCAGGCAGTACACCTTCAAGCTCGTGTATTGAGACAAGTACATCTGCAGACCTCTTTTCTCTTTTCATAAACTCCAACCGCTTCAGAGAAAGATTTCTTGTGATTTTGCAAACAAAAGACATAAAGTTATTTGGTCTTGTAGGTGGGATAGCGTTCCAAACACCTACATATGTATCATTAACACATTCCTCTGAATCTTCATAATTATTTAAGATGTTATATGCGATTTTATGACACAGTTTACCGTATTTTATTTGTGTTTCTTTGATTGCTCTGTCATCTCTCTCAAAATAGAGTTCTATAATCTTTGAATCATCCATGTTGTTCACCTCCCAGCTATTTTTCTAAAAGCGCTTTCATCTATTAAGTACGTTTTTTGTGTGCGTTGGTCTTAAATATTTTTTGAATTATAACATATATTAGTGAATTGATTCAGCTTAATTATTTTACAAGTATATTTAATTTTATAACCTGTGACACCGGGTTAACAGCTCGCGACGCGGCTGTTAACCATGAAGTTACATATTTGATTTCTACTTGAAATGTAAAATTTAAAAGGACATCCGAAGATGTCCTTTTAAATTTTGTGTTCGCACCCCGATTTTGAACCAATTCTTGTATATTACTAATTTTTTCTATATAGATGATACAATCTGTTGACAATTTACTTTTAAATAATCCGGTAAACTGTCAATAATTTTTTCAGCTTCATCTCTTTTTCCCTCCACGGCAAATAAAATAGCCAATACATAGTTTCTTTGAGGATTATCTGCCGGACTATATTTACAGGACATATCAAGAAATTGATGTGATTTAACATAATCCTGACAAGATAAATATACTGTCCCAATATCATAACATATCTGACCCATATTCTGTAACTTTACAGCATTGGTTTCATCATCACAATATAATTCAAATGCTTTGTTATAATAATTCAATGCCTTTGTGTTTTCTGACTTTCTCTGCGCAAATTTTGCAGTACGATAATAAGGATGAAAACCTATAATAAACTCGAAATCAAAGTCATATTCAAGCATTTTATCGTAGTATTTATTCATTTCTTCTTCATTTTCAAGGAACTCATAACAAAGTCCTATGAAATAAGAAAGAGCAAAATTATCAAAGTCATTAAAACAAAACTGTTCAAGCATCAGAAGTGTTGACAGTCCGCCATAAAAATCACGTTTCGATATTTTTATCAGTGCAGCAGTAAGGTGTATCTGTGCTTCCGCTGACTCATCAAATGCAGACAAAAATACTTTACCGAATGCTTTTCCATGTATTTCACGCCATTTTTTATAGTTTTCATTGTCTAATGCATATTCCTGCATTAAATAACAAAATTCATTAATATTCATATAAAGCACCTATGATAAAAGTATAACAATGACACAGTACCGTTCCCCATGTTCCGGTTAATCTTCACCACTTGATTGACTCCTTAAAACGTAGAACTGTGTCCTGTGTTTTTGTGTTATTAATCTCCCCTTTGATATTTTAATCAGACAGAAAAATTGATATGATTGATTACCTTTTTTACTTCTTCTTTTTTTCTTTTACTTGCAATTTTATCAACATCTCCAACCAAATCAAAACTGACAATTATCTTTGATTTTTTCAAATATGTTACATCCAGATATTCTATCTGATTTTTATCAAAAACAATAAAATTAAGTGTTTGTTTAAACGACATTACAGCTCTGAGTTTCTTTTCTTCGCCGCTTTCATTGATTACTTTTAATTTATATTTACCGACCTGCATTTCCTTTGGATAGAAAAGTCGTAAATAACTGCAACCCAAACGATCACCTGCAAAAGAACGCTCTTCATTGAATTGCTTTATACTTATCGTTTCAGTAACACAATCTCTTTTATTCTTATCCGTAATTGCTTGAATTGAAACTCGGTAATGAAGAATTAAAGCAACTATCATATATACCAAATCAACCGCAATAAAAGCAATTATAGGAAATTTAGCAACAATAAAAACAACTGTTACTAATGCAATAACAATAATATCTATTACAAATTGCAAAATCGCTTCTTGAATATATGGTTTAATTCTAAATTTGATAATTTTATCACTTGCTTTCACAGAAATCACCACCATAATTTAATTATACACATATAAATTACAAAAATCAACATAAGAACTTCATCACAGTTTCGAGTCCTATTATTCCTAAAAGGTTCAGCGGAACTTAAACTACGAAAATTAGGACGTAAACAAAGAAAACTCTTGAAAAATCAAGGGTTTTCATATGAGATTCAAAATAGGAACTCAAAGATAGCGCCTCAAACAGGACTCGATTCTTGCGCGACCTGCGCGCTTCGGTCATTCGCGGCTCTCGATGTCCACCGGACATCGATTCACTACCGCTCCTACCTGTGACACCAACTCTTGCGGTACCCGAAATTCATAACGGCTTGGAGCGCCTGTGAATTTCGACCGTTGCGCCATCCTCACCTTGCTTCATCCGCCACTGGCGGCGCTTCGGTGACGATGCAGTTAACAGCTCGCGACGCGGCTGTTAACCATGAAGTTGCATATTTGATTTCTACTTGAAATGTAAAAATTAAAAGGACATCCGAAGATGTCCTTTTAATTTTGGCGCCTCAAACAGGACTCG
>JAZUAZ010000151.1:0-4038 GCA_045638245.1 Acutalibacteraceae bacterium
GCTTCTCAATGCAGGCTATGAAATCGTAGTTGTGGATAATTTCTACAACAGTAAAAGAGAATCACTCAACAGAATCGCAGAGCTCAGCGGCAAGCAGTTCGCTTTCTACGAATGCGACATCCGTGATGCTGAGGGCATGGATAAAATCTTCAAAAACGAAAAAATTGATGCAGTTATTCATTTTGCAGGTCTCAAGGCAGTCGGTGAATCATGCCAGAAGCCTGTTGAATATTACGATAACAACATCGGCGGTACTCTTACTCTCTGCGATGTTATGAGAAAGAACGGCTGTAAGAAAATCGTTTTCTCATCCTCTGCAACCGTATACGGCAGCAACAATGTTTCTCCTCTTAAGGAAACAATGCAGACCGGCGGCACAACAAATCCCTACGGCACAACAAAGTATATGATTGAAATCATCCTCTCCGACCTTTTCAAGTCCGACGAGGAATGGGCAATCACCCTTCTCAGATATTTCAATCCCATCGGTGCACATAAGAGCGGCAGAATCGGTGAAGACCCCAACGGTATTCCCAATAACCTTATGCCCTTCATCACTCAGGTTGCCATCGGCAAGCGTGAATGTCTCTCCGTATTCGGTGACGATTACGATACACCCGACGGAACAGGCGTAAGAGACTATATCCATGTTGTTGACCTTGCACTCGGTCATATCAAGGCTCTTGAGAAGGTACTCGGCGGCACAGGCCTTGACGTTTACAATTTAGGTACAGGTACAGGCTACAGTGTTCTCGACGTTGTAAAGGCATTCGAGAAGGCAAGCGGTGTCAAGGTTAACTACAAAATTGTTGACCGTCGCCCCGGTGATATTGCTACCTGCTATTCAGACCCCTCCAAGGCTCTTGCAGAGCTTGGCTGGAAGGCTGAAAGAGGTATTGAGGAAATGTGCGAGGACTCATGGAGATGGCAGAGTCAGAATCCTAACGGTTATTGATAAGTATAACCGAAAAAAGGAAAAATCTGCAAAAGCATAAAATCAATATGAAAACCGTTGTAAGGCGAAAATGAGCCTTGCAACGGTTTTTTGTTTGCAGAAGATATCCGGTCGGTTGAAACCTGAAATACATATCACATTATGTTTTCATATTCTGTCGCATCTTCATTCTGCTCCAGCTTATATAGCCGTAAATATCGTTTACTAAAAATACAACAAAGCAAACCGATACGGAAATATATGAGGTGTCGCTTATGCTTGCAGATATCCATAATATAATCAGAACGATATCGTTTGTTGCATAGGCTAAGGCAAAATAAGGACTTCTTCTGAAGGTGAGATATACGGCAAAAAAGCTTGTGGTAACCGAGAGAGTGCTCAGCATCAGGTTTGACGTGTTGAAGTATTTCAGAATAAAATAAAAAATAACAGTTACAAGAGCGGTGAGAGGGAATATAAGAAGAAGCTCTTTTTTTCTTATGCTGTTTACTCTGACCTCAGCTTTGTTTCCCTTATAGGGATTTCTGAGCCATGATGTCAGAGCGAAAAATGACATTGGCATAGTCATTCCGAGATAGGTTATCATTTCACCGTAATAAGCAAAGCTATATGAGATAATCCCGTAAAGCAGGCTGAATATTATCATCAGAAGCTGTCCTGCGGGATTGCCCTTGGCATTGAAAATGAGAGAGGTTACTCCTATCAGTGAAGCGACGAGGGTCAGGTAGCTTTCCTTGTCGAAAATTACAAAGCTCAGGATAATGACAGCTGCACCGGCACACCATAAAATTATCTCAGCTTTCGAAAAGTACGTTCTCAAAATATAAACCTCCTGAAAAAAGCATCCGTATACACATCTTCAAAGACCTAACGATGTGCAGACGAATGCTTACGGCATTACACTACCCGGTGGCAGTTTTTATTTGTTTTACTTATTATAGCACGAAGTGACAATCAATGCAACTCCGATTTGTTTAAAGGGTTGAGCTTATTTATCTTCCGAGAAGCTCCTCAAGCACGGGTGTGAGTGTATCTGTAAACACCTGATAGCCCTTATCGGTCAGATGTCCGCCGTCGGTTGTATATTCGGGATAAATTTCGTTTGTCTCTTCATTCAGAAGGGGAGTGAACATATCCACAAAGGTACAGCCGTTACGCTCTGCAATGAGCTTGATCTTTACATTGTTGAAGGCGGCCTTATGGTTATTTCTGCCCCAGTCCATACCCATCGAGGTCAGGGAAATGAGTACGATATGAGTGTCGGGCAGGTTTTCACGAAGTGCTTTTACAATATCCTCGTACCGCTCGAACATGGTATCAAAGTTATTGGCACCGATGAGCATAACAACGACCTTCGGTTCAAGCTCATAAGCGGAAACCTCAAGTCTGTCCCACAGGCCGAAGGTGGTATCTCCTCCGATGCCTCTGTTTACGGTAAGAAACTGAGGATAAAATTTCTCAAGGTCGTAGCCCTCTGTAAGACTGTCACCGAGAAAGGCAATATCAACCTCGTTCGGTGAGTACTTTTTATTTTCCTCGGTAAAAAGAGAGATTCGGTTTTCGTAATGCTCACGGAAAAGTGCCGCAAGCTCCTCCTGCTTTTTCTGCTCGGGAAGCCTTACCGCAAAATAGTATATTCCGAAGCCGATTGCCGCCGCAAGTATAAGACATCCGAGTGCGATAAGTATTTTCTTTTTACGATTCATGGTGTACCTCCGTGGAGTGTTGTCCGTATTTTTTTGCTATTCTTTCATCACGTTTTTTTTGTGTTTTTCTGTTGTGTTTCAGAAAAAACCTCAGCAGAAGAAAACCGCCTGCCCCCAAAAGCCATGCAGGCAAAGCGAGAGTCAGAGAGATTATTATATCATCATTCGGTGAACCGGGGTTGTAGGCGACGACACACTCTGAACCGGCATAAATTTCTTCTGCGAGCAATGTACGGAAGGGCGTATTCTTATACCACTTTATAGTTATTTTTCTGCCTTCTGTGAGCAACTTTTTTGCTTGTTCTCGTTGGAAATCGCCGGATAAATTGTATTTTTCGCCGTCTGTTGTCAGGATATAGTAATAGTTAGTTCCATGCCACCCACCGTGATGATATCTGAATGCGGTGACAGTTACTTCTTTTGTCTGTAAAGAATCATAGGTTATTTCGGGCATAATGTTGGGAAGTATGATTATTAAGAATCCGAGTAAAATTAAAAGTGCAGAACCTATAATCAACCATTTATTTTCTTTTATTATGTCTTTGTCTGTCTTTCTCCTCATACAAGCACCTCACTTTAAATCAGAGTAACTTTCAGCATTGTTGCTACGGTGATTATATCATAAACTGTTGCGCTTTTCAATGATATATCGCTATCGCGATATGATAAGTGAAGTTTGGCTGCGCCAAGTGAAGTTATGCCTTACGGCATAGTGAAGTATTGCGGCTTTGCCGCAAAGTGAAGTTAAGTGCGCCCCAACACTTGCGAAGCAAGCTTCACTGCGTAGCAACTTCACGATGCGTTAGCATCGCTTATCGTGCCGCAAGGCACACTTAGTTGAAAGAGCGGTAAAAAGGTGCGTAAATGTAGGTAAGAAAAGCGAAAAGGTGCGTGAAATGCTAGGTTATTTGCCAGAAGTAGTATTTTTGTTCAATTAAAAAATTTAACATATTGTTTTCGCAAGTGAAACCAACCGAACAAATGTCGAAGTGCAATCGTTAATCCAACAAAACCAACGATGGCTAAAAACAGATGCCTAATATCCCAAAGAGGATTTTTGTTAACAATGCAAGATAAGGTTATACCTGCAACAGCTATCGCTGTAAAAAGAAGTCCAATCAGAACATATTGCATTACCAAATGTCTTAAATAGATGTTTCTGTAAAACTTTCTTTGCAGCAAATCTTCTGTTTTCGTTATACGATAAACAGAGGTGGTTTTAAGCATCTCAATAAAACTCCCGCCTATTTCGTTGGCATTGAGTTGACTTTTTAATGCTCGCTCGGTTATTATCATTCCACTTTCCCTGACAAAAGAACAAGTAAAGAAATATTTTACTTCCTTATTTTTGGACCGAGTAAATCTAAATTTTCTGAA
>JAZUAZ010000152.1:0-6499 GCA_045638245.1 Acutalibacteraceae bacterium
GGTTGTAAAGGTTGTTCTTGAGAGAACGGCCCATAAGGAATTCCATTGAAAGATAGTAAATCTTTTTCTGTGTCTGGTTACCCTTTTCCTTTCTGAATTCACGAAGACCGTCGTGCATAAGCTCTCTTACGATAAGAGAAACTGCCTTATAGTACTGTTCATCGGTAGCCTCGTTGGCATCCACACCGAAATAGTGGGAAAGTTTACCCTCGATAAGCTCCTTTGCTTGTTTCTTTGTAAGGGAATAATTCATACAAATCCTCCAAATCTATATCTTAAAAAGTATGTTTTTTGATATATATATAGTTATATTATACTAAAATTACAGAAAAATCAACACTAAGAGAGAAAAAAGTTAAGATTTTGTAAATTGATCCTGTCGGGTAGGGTCTGTACTCCTGTGTAAAAGACTATTATATAAGCTTCAGCAGCTCCTCTGCCGAGTCGGCGATGAAGTCAGCACCGGCCGAGAGAAGCTCATCTCTGTCACGGAAGCCCCAGGTGACACCGATACATTTAAGATCTGCATTTTTTGCCGTCTGCACGTCGACTTCGCTGTCACCTATATAGATTGTATTATCCTTATTGCAGCAGAGTGCATCAAGAGCCTTATAAACATTCGTGGGTGCAGGTTTTCTTTCGCTCTCGTCGCTGACGCCGAGTGCACAGTCAATAAGACCGGGGAAATAGTCGTCACAAAGACCGACCACCGCAGTGTGAAGCTTATTTGAAACGACGGCGGTTTTTATCCCCTCTTGCTTAAGATGGCAGAGAAGCTCGGTTATACCTTCATAGGGGGCGGTGTTATCCGTCATATGAAGAAGATAGTGCTTTCTGAAAATGTCAAGGCATTTTTTGGCGGTTTCTCTGTCTGTGCCTGCAGGTACGGAGCGCTCTATGAGCTTTACAACGCCGTTTCCTATGAAGCGGCGGATTTCCTCCCGTGACCTTTCGGGGAAGGAAAGCTCCCTGAGTGCAAAATTCACTGAGGCGTGAAGGTCGCTGAGAGTGTCAAGAAGAGTACCGTCAAGGTCAAAAATTACAGTGGTATACATTTTATCAGTCCTTTGTGCGGTGAGTTGTCTTTTTCATTATATCGCAGGAGAAGGATTTTTGCAATGAGAATTTGTGCCGAAAAGTGTATACTGTGAGCCGAGTACCACAAAAAACGGCTTGATTCCGCGGGTAGTGCCTTGTCGCTTCCGATAACGGGTGCGCGTGACTACCGGCTACTGGCTACTGACTACTAAAAAAGCACCGCCGAAGCGGTGCTTTTGATTAGTCGTTATTTTCTTCTTCGATCTTGTCGATGATTTCCTGAGGAACGGCTTCACCGTGCTTTACAAACATTATAAGGATGATTGCGAACAGGAACATTACCGGGCTGTAATAGAACAGCGACATATAAGTACCTGCAAACATTCTTATAAAGCCGTATACGATGGGAGAAGCAATCTGTGCTGAGAAGGTAGCTGTGTAGTAGTAACCGGTGAAGGTACCGACCTTTTCAACACCGCCGATTTCAAGAACAAGGGGAAGGGTATTAACGGTGATGAACATATTTGCAGCACCGCCGAGAATAAGAACGGGATAAATGAGAATACGGAGGATTGATGTAACATCATCAACTGTTTCAACAACAGCAGCAAGAGCTACTTTAAAGTCATCGGTGTCTGTATGGAGAATCTCGTTTGCAACTGCGATTATACCGTCGTAAACAGCTGTGCCGTTTTCTTCAACAAGAAGAGCATCAAATTTTTCATAAGCGGCAAGATTTAATTCCTTGTCCTCTGTCTTTGTTTCACCGCTCTTATATGCGAGATAATCTTCTATTGAAAGAACATCCTCACCGAGAAGCTCCTTATTGGCGTTATCTGCATTGAACTCGTTGATGTTGGTTTCAATTGAGATATAAGCATTGTTTACTGTTACGTAGTTGCCGATTGAAAGGTTCTTGCCTCCGAGCATGCCTACGAATACGCCGAAGAAAACAACAAAAGCTACAAGGAATACGGAAAGACCGGCGATGATTGTCTTCTTTCTGCCGTACTTTTTACCGAATTTACCTGCAGGGATAGCGGCGACACCTGAGCATACTGCGAAGATGAGCATGATGAGGGTTGCCTCTGAGGTAATCATGTGAAGGATTTCCTGGGCAAAGAGTGAGAAGAAGGTTGTAATAGCGTTTGATGCACAGAAAAGGAAGAAGAGTGTACCGAGCATAAATACAAGGCTCTTTCTTTCACCCTTGGTGAGCTTCATAGCCTTAAGCTCAGCCTTCTTTTTCTTTGCTTCTGCCTTTTGAGCCTTTCTGAGAGCCTTCTGGTCAGCGTACTGATTTGCTTCACCTTTGAGAACGATGCTGGTATCCTCTTCCTTAACGAAGAAGAGAAGAACGAGCATACCTGCAATCATAACGAGTGAGCCTACGATGAATACATAGGGGAAGGAAACTGTTTCGTTTACTTCTATATCAGTCTTGCTATAGCTTGTAAAGAGAACACAAAGAGCAATACCGATTGTACCTGCTACCATGCCGAGTGCGCTACCGATACCGCCCATAAGGTTGATGATGGCGTTACCCTCAGAACGAAGGTGAGGAGGTGTAAGGTCGGGCATAAGAGCAACAACGGGAGCTCTCCACAGTGACATACTGAAAACGAAGAGGATAACAGTAAGCATTGTGAGGGGAAGCTGAAGATTTTGAGGAGCGTTTAGCGCTACTATGGGGATAAGTGCAAAGAGAATTGCTGAAATTGGAGCGCAGCCTACAATGAAGGGACGGCGCTTACCGAGCTTTGAGTGACAGTTATCGGAAAGCTTACCGAAGGTGGGCTGGAAGATAACACCGAAGATGTTATCGAAGGTCATGATGATACCGATGAAAAGAGGTACCAGTGAGAAGCCGCCTACACCTGCAACGGTTGTTTCACCCTGAGTTGCTGCAAAGTCTTTAATCAGGTCGATTTCTGCAAGCTTATTACTTAAGTTGGTAATAAACGCATTTTCGGTGAGAATTTTCTGAAGAATTTTTGTGATATAGGGATCATAGATTGCCCAAGCTATTGAGGTCGCCATAAAACCGAAGCCGGTTAATATGGTTCTTTTGACATTCAGTTTTTCCTGTTTTGTTTGATCTGCCATGTCAAAACTCCTTTCTGTACATATAGTTCTTCTATTATAACCTCTGAAAAAGCAAAAATCAACTCAAAGTTACAAATTCGTAATAAGAAAAAGGAAGATTATTCCCTTCGGTGTACCCTTGACCGTAAAAAGCAAATGTGATAAAATGATTACATATAATAATTGTCGGAAAAAAGGTAAGAGCTTATGCGTAATTATCAGAAAGAGCTTGATAAAATAACAGAGCAATTTAAAAGCTCGGGGGAAGTGCCGAAGCTGCTTCTTCACGCCTGTTGTGCTCCCTGCAGCAGCTATTGTCTTGAATACCTTTCGCAGTATTTCGAGATTACGGTTTTTTGCTATAATCCCAATATTTACCCCGCAGAGGAATACGGCTACAGAGTTGCCGAGATTAAAAGGCTCATAGAAGAAAGCGAATATAAATATCCGGTAAAGGTTCTTGAAGCGGATTCTGAGCCCTCACGGTTTTATGAAGCGGTAAGAGGCTTTGAAAAAGAAAAGGAAGGCAGAGAAAGATGCTTTATCTGTTACGGATTGCGTCTTGAAGAAACGGCAAAGAAGGCAAAAGAGCTGGGCTATGACTATTTTACTACAACGCTTACAATAAGCCCTCTGAAAAATGCGGAAAAGATAAACGAAATCGGGGAAAAGCTTGCAGAAAAGTACGGTGTAAAGCATCTGCCCTCGGATTTTAAAAAGAAAAACGGCTATAAACGTTCCATAGAGCTGTCAAAAGAGCATAATCTTTACCGACAGAATTACTGCGGATGTGTGTACTCACTCAGATGATCCGCTTTTAAGGAGTTGATTTTTTGGAAAAAGACAATAATAAATCTGCTGAGCAGGAAAAGCTGATAACTGAGCTTGAGGAGCTCCGATGCCTTGTGGAAAAGACTCTTAAGCAGGAAGCTGAGAAGGCGGAAAAAAATCCGGACATAAGTGAGGATATGCTCATTCAGGATGTGAACGATATTGAGCCGACGCAGGAAAAAAATGATGAGCCGTTGTGCTATATCTGTGATAAACCGCTTTCAAAAAAGGAAATATCCTCGGGCAGGGAGTACTGCAGTGCCTGCTATGAAAAAATGAGACGCCGACCGCTTAAAATGAAGGGTATTCTTACTGCACTTATAATGGTGGTAGTTTTTTTCGGAGCCGCTTACGCCTCTATGGATTCTGTTATTGATTCTGGCGACCCGGAATCGGAAGGATATCAGTATTTCTTTGAGGGCTATACCGATTACCGTGACGGACGACTTATAAGCAGTGAAGCTAACTACAAAAAATATCTTTCGGGCAGACAGTTCAGTGCGAATGTTTCAGAAACGGCGGTACGTCAGCTTATTGATACCTTGTATACCCTCGGCGAGTACACCTCTGCGGTTCAGGTTATTGAAAAGTACTATTCTGACTTTGAACTCTCTATGCCCTGGAATCATAAGTACCGTAATATTATTGAAAAAAACGATGCTTACTATGAAGCATATGTATCAATACAGGATATACTCAGGTCAAACTATTCCGATAAGGGTCTCGATTATGAAAAAACAGTCAGCGATATTTATGCCCTGAAAGATAAATGCGGAAAAGAAGCGGAGTATTTTATTGATATCAACGCTTTCAATTACAGTATTTATAATGAAAGGGATAATGAAGTTATATATAAGAAGCTTCTTGAAATTGATGAGAAGTACGGCAAAGCTGAAAATGAGCATATCCCCATGCTGTGCCGTTATGCCGCTATGACGGGAGTTAAAGAAAAGGTAGATGAATGCTTCGACAGAATGATGAAGATTAACTGTCAGGACATAAGCATCTATGCCGCCTGCTTCAACTATTACCGTTTCCTCGATACTCCCGATACGGAAAAAATGTATGAGCTTTGCAACAAAATGGCAAGCTTGAGCGGTGAGCTTTTAAATGACGGATATTATAACTGCGACTATCTTTATTACCTTGCCATAACCTATAT
The DNA here is from genome assembly GCA_045638245.1 of Acutalibacteraceae bacterium. GTDB lineage: Bacteria > Bacillota > Clostridia > Oscillospirales > Acutalibacteraceae > UBA6857. Next base: position 5,117 of record JAZUAZ010000152.1, read on the forward strand.
GGTTAAGGGTGATGCAGGTGAAAGCTCCTTTAAGGCAATGCAGGAGCTTTACGATACGATCAATTATTACGGTGAATATTATAAGGGTAACTCAAGCATAAGAAACATCTTTAATCTTTATGCGCTTACTGCTCTTTACACGGGTAACACCAAGGCTTACGAATGGGCAAAGGCTGAGATGGAATATCTCGGCTATGAAATGAGTGAGCTCGTGGAAAAATACAGAAGCGGAGAAATGACACTCGCTCAGGTTATCGCAGATAAGGGAGGAGATATTGCATGAGATTCGTATATGTTTTCACAAGATATCTGACCTTCCCTGCAGTATTTATAAGATGTATGTGGGAGCAGATAGTCTGCCGCTTATCAAAAACAGCGGTTGAGGATACCCGTTACGTAAGTGACGATGAAATGTGCGGTCATATTGAGCATGAAATAATTGAGGGTCGTATCGCCTCCTTTATGCTCGGTATAATGCCTTTTATATCAGCCTTGTGCGGGATAATCGCCTTTTCGGTTTTTCCTGCAATTTTCAGACCCACCTCTCTTTCGGGTACCGTTTTTTGCGGCCTTTCGGTATGGTTTGTGATTTCATTTATATCCAATTGCTTTCCGAGTATTGAGGATGCGCTCAATATGAGAGATATATATAAAGAAAGTCACATTGCTTTCAGAATTGTACTTGCACCAGTTATTGCTCTGTTTTTTGTCGGCGCCTACCTTGAAAGATACTGCATAACCTTTGCCGGTGCTCTTGTGGCCGGATACTTTATCTTTTTAGCTTAAACCGTATCTCCCTGTTGCTTTTAATTAAGCGGCAGGGAGGTTTATTTTTGCAAAAAAATTTCAGAGTCGGTGAATTTTATCAATAAATATAAAAAGTTTTTGACAATACACCCCTTTGAGTATATAAAATATACAAAACTTTTCGGTGGGTTTGTATAAGTTTGTAACAAAATAACAAAAAACTATTGAATTATTGACTTGTTAGTGTTATTATGGACTATGTGTAAAACTATCTTTTTTAAAGAGAGGTGTCAGAATGGTAAAGAAGAAACCCGCAGGTGACGACGTTGCCCTTTATCTGTTTCATCAGGGCAACAATATGAAGGCCTATGAATATATGGGTGCTCACCGTGTTGACAAGGATCTTTTCTCATTTCGTGTATGGGCCCCCCACGCCGTAGCGGTAAGTGTTATCGGTGATTTCAACGGTTGGGACGAATCAAAGGGCGTTATGAGTAAAATCAATGATGCCGGAATGTGGGAATGCTACCTTGAGGGCGTAAAGCAGTATGATTGCTATAAGTTTCTTGTAACAGCTCCCTCGGGAAAGAAAACCGCTAAGTGCGACCCCTATGCCTTCCACTCACAGACAAGACC
>JAZUAZ010000153.1:0-2349 GCA_045638245.1 Acutalibacteraceae bacterium
TGACCTTGCAAGGGAAAAGAAGGCAATTCTTATTGTCTGCCACGTGCTCAGATATTCCAACTATTACAGTAAGATAAAAAAGATTATCGAAAGCGGTAAAATAGGCGATGTTGTATCAATCAACCATACCGAAAACGTAGGTTATTTCCATTTTGCTCATAGCTTTGTAAGGGGTAACTGGCACGATGAGTTTGCTTCCACACCGTCGATTCTTGCAAAGTGCTGTCACGACCTTGACCTTATAAGCTGGTTTGTTGATAGTCCCTGTGTATCTGTAAGCTCGGTGGGTGAGGTTGGACACTTTAAAAGGGAAAATGCTCCCGAAGGTGCAACACCGTACTGTATGGGCGGTTGTAGGGCTAAAAAGAAATGCCCTTACGATGCCGAGGCACTTTACATCACCGATCCCTTCTACAAGGCAAAGTTTATAAAATACATGGGGAGAACTCTCACAGGTAAGCTTCAGAACAGTAAGGCTGATATAGTCAATGCGGTTAAAACGGGTGACTACGGCAGATGTGTGTATATGTGCGACAACAATGTCTGCGACCATCAGCTTGTAACAATGAAGTTTGAAAGCGGTGCAAAGGCTGTTCTTGAAATGACTGCCTTTTCCGATAAGATGTTCCGCCAGAGCCACATTGTAGGTACAAAAGGAGAGCTTATCGGCTACGGTACAAAGCTTGAAATGAGAATCTTCGGCGGTGAGCATCGTCAGGTGCTTACGGGAAGTCCCGGCTTTACAGGCCACGTTGAGGGTGATATAAGACTTATATCAAATTTTGTTAAAATCATCTGCGGCGAAAAGACCGACCTTAAGGATGTAACCACAATCGAGGCAACCGTTGCAAGTCACGATATGGCACTTGCGGCAGAAAAATCAAGAAAAAACGGCGGAGCTCCCGTACTTCTCAAGGAGACTGTCGAAGCTTAAAGGAGAGCATTATGGATTATCAGTACGAAAAAGAGGCGATAGCAGAGGGCTTTACTACTGTCTGCGGTATAGATGAGGCGGGAAGGGGACCTCTTTGCGGCCCCGTATGTGCGGCGGCGGTTATTCTCCCTCTTGACTGCGAGATAGAAGGAATAAACGATTCAAAAAAGCTCAGCGAAAAAAAGCGTGAGGCGATTTTTGAGGTTATAAAAGAAAAGGCAGTGGCATACTCTGTATGTATGGTCGATGCAAAGACTATCGATGAAATAAACATCCTTCAGGCAACCTTTAAGGCTATGAGAGGTGCCTATGAGGGGCTCGGTGTGAAGTGTGATATAGCACTTATCGACGGTAACCAGAAGCCGGGTCTTCCCTGCGAGCAGAGAACACTCGTCAAGGGTGACGCCAAGAGCATTTCCGTTGCGGCGGCATCGATTCTTGCCAAGGTGTCACGAGACAGATATATGGCAGAAGCGGATAAAAAATATCCCGAATATCAGTTTTCAAAGCATAAGGGCTACGGTACAAAGCTTCACTATGAAATGATAGCTGAGCACGGCATCTGTGATGAGCACCGCCGTACCTTCCTTAAAAAGATACTCGGTGAATGATATGGCAACAGAAAAAAGAATAACAGGTAATCTCGGCGAGGACTTTGCCGAGAATTACTTTAAGAAAAAAGGTTTTTCTATCGTACGGAATTACCATAGCCGTTACGGTGAAATAGATATCATAGCCGAAAATGAAGAGTATGTGCTTTTTGTCGAGGTCAAAACCCGTAAGGCGGGGACAATGCTTTCACCCGTAGAGTCGGTGAATTTCAGAAAGCAGCAGAAAATCATCCTCACCGCTCAGGATTATATGATGAAAAATGAAAGTGAAAAGCAGCCCCGCTTCGACATCTTCGAGGTCTGGCATAACGAGGGCAGAATATATAAATTCAACCATATTGAATCGGCATTTGATGCGGGATGATAAAAACAAAGGACACGGTGATGAGCCGTGTCCTTTGGGGTGGTTATTCTGTTTTATTGGATACTATTAAAAAATTTCACCTCTGTAATATTCCGCTTCCTTTTTACGCTTTTCTTCAAAAATATTATACTCCTCTTCAGTATAACAGTCATTGTGGCGAATAAACTCCTTAACAGTTGAATAAGGAACATCTTCACCCAAACATTTTAAAACATCAATATAACATTTTATCATATTTGAAGTTGTTACTGCAGAATATTCCGGATCTTCTTCAGAGTCGTAGATAACATTGCAAATGTATCTATCGATTTCAAAATCCATATGCCATAGAAGATATCCTAAGCTTTTTTCAAAATTAGAATCCATAAATTTTCCCTCCAAACAACACAAGAATAGTTGTGCTACAGTCTCATACTTTTTCAATCTCAATATATCACAAT
>JAZUAZ010000154.1:0-7775 GCA_045638245.1 Acutalibacteraceae bacterium
AAACACCAAAGCATACAAATACCGAGCGTTTTTAGCATTTCGCTGTTTTCCGTAATACGAAATTGGAGACATAATAGTAAATTCAGACTTGTTAAGCTCATTCAACTCTTCGAGATTATCCGTAATTGTATATCTTTTCCCTTTACCATTTCTTTTAAGCTCAACCGCAATACCGTTTTCTTTATACTTTTTTTCAATCGTCACAGCAATAGCATTAGGTTTATTATCTTCATAGTGTCCTTTTCGCTCAAAAGCTCCTTCAGGAAATATGTATCTATAAAAATCATACGGCTCAATCTGCTCATAAAACTGATTAAGCAACGCATTTTTATTTATATATAAAAATCTTTGTTGTTTTAACAATTCAGACCTATCAGACAGCATAAAAACACCTCCCAACAATAAAGGGGGAAAAGGGAGAGCAAAAAAGCGGTCGCTTACGCTCCCTTAAAGAAAAAGTCACCTCTCCCTTTTCCCCCTCGCTCCACCTATGGAAAGCGTGGAAAACTCCGCTGGAGTTTACGCACCCTTACCACAGGTTACGCTCACCCCCATATTCCTCTCCGACTTTTTCCATAGATTTATAAAAAATATTTTTTTATTTTTTTTAGTAGCCCTAAAGGGCTATACGGGGCATATATTATCAATGAATTTTTTCAGCACTTTTATAATACCATAAATTTTCTCAAAATACAATATATTGTGATAAATTTTATTATCCCCACAAAAATATTTTTTATAAATCTATAAAATACCATTGACAAATCCGCAAAAATCGGATATACTATGTATATACTAATAATGGAGGTGTTCTAAATGACAACAACCATTCAGAAGTGGGGCAATAGTCAAGGGATCAGAATCCCAAAGTTTCTGCTCGATGCAGTTCAATGGAGTGACGATGAGCAGCTTGTATTAAGCGCCGACAAAAACAAAATCATAATTGAAAAAGCAGAGCCAAGAAAAAACATCATGGAACTTTTTGCTAATTTTGACGGCGAATATGTTCCGGTTGAAATGGATTGGGGACAGCCGGTAGGAGAAGAAGTATGGTAAGTCAAGGAGATATTATAAAAGTCAGCTTTGATCCCCAAAAAGGACACGAACAAGCTGGCTACCGCCCGGCAGTAGTAGTAAGCAATGATTTTTTCAATCAGAAAACCAATCTTGCTATAATTTGCCCCATAACAAACACAAACAATAAATTCCCTTTGCATATCCCTTTAGATAACAGAACGCAGACAACCGGTGTTATTTTATGTGAACACGTCAAGGCATTAGATCTTAATGCAAGACCGCACACGGTTGTGGAGCAGCTCCCAAAGGAGATTTTGACAAAGGTAATAAATGTTGTGTTTTCAGAAATCGAACAAATTTAGAAACAAAAGCGGCTGTTACAGGCCGCTTTTGTTCGTTTTAAGCCTGTTTAATATAAAACCCCACACGATCGCCTTAAAAACGATTTAAGAGCCGTTTTTGAGCCTCTGGCAACCATCAACACATACGCATATCTTTCGGAACGCAAGATAACGGTTTTGTGTGATAAAAGGCTATTTCCCAATATCCCAATCGAAAATTCATTCTTAACTTTCTTTCAAGCATAACATTGTATTTTTTATGAATTTTTGACCATTCATTATCTTCTATCATAGCAGCATAGCCGTTTGAATAACCGGCAGTAATTCCTATTTTTGAAATAAAAAATTGTCCGTTTTCATCTTTTACAAATAATTCATCAATTATCTGCTTTCTTGCCTGTTCCTCTGTAAAATCTATCGTGTACGGACTCTGCAGAACCGTCTCCCATAAAACAATTTTATGGTTTTTTCTGTTTATTCTGAAAGTATAATCTTTTTCTGATGAAGAGCATACAACATACCCTGTATGCTCCTTTTTTGGTTTTAATTTTCTGTCGGCGTTCGCACGTTCCCGGTTAATTCTCAAAAGATTTTCATTCAGCCCACGTTGGTATTCGATTTCAGCATTTGCTGCAGCAAGCTCCTGTTTAATCTTTTCCACTTGCTCATCAGCAGCTTTGTATGCCTCATTTATTTCTCTTTTTGCTTCAACATTTGCTCTATCTATATTTTTTCGGGCTTTTTCTTCTGCTTCACTTTTCCCGGCTTTTGCTACCCTTAATTCTGTTTCTTGGTTGTTATATTCTTTCCTGGTTAATATCACATATTCCCATTCAGAGCTTGAATATCCCCCTTGCACTTCTTTATATCCGCCAAAGGGTGTTTTTTTAACATATTCAGACATTTCCGCACCCCCTTACAATCCTCTAAGGTAATTTGTAGCAAAAACTTCTGCTCTATTATGTCCGAGAGCTTTACTGCACATTGTCATCGCAGCTCTATCAAGTTTTCTCTTTACCTCGTCCTTTCTGCAGGTGTAAACATCACTTTGATATTTTCTTCCTGTTCCCTTGTTAATTTTATCATACGGAATATCTTTAATATCCCTTGCATGAGCTTTATACACCGCAGTTGCATACTCGGCTCTGTAACCGTGTATGTCGGCAGCTCCGTGTATATGCTCCCACACCTTTTTTTCTTCCGGTGTTTTTATAATTCTGTCGGCAATCTGCTTCTGATGTTCTCCGATAATCGGGCTATATCGTTCTCTGCCACCCTTGCCTATACCTTTTCGGATATGCACATAATATTCTTCCTCAAAGTATCTTGTATCTTTCAAAATTCCTAACTGCTTCTCATCGGCGGCCGTTCGCTTGTCCTCTGGTATGCTCTCCAGCTTTGTTATTTCCGCCTCGATTTCGGTTTTGGTTATTATATCCCCACCCTTAATCGAGGACAGCTCACATCTCCTCAAGCCTGTTCCCTTACAGAATTTCACAAGCTCATCATTGTTTTTTTCTGAAAAATGATGGTCTCTCTTTGCCGTTCCTCTGCTCCTCTTTATATCTTCCCTGTGTCGTTTCGGAGGCTGATAATAATTTTCATCATCGGGACTAATGCCATAGAGCTTACCCAACGCTTTCGCCTCAAGGTGCATTGTCGAAGCTGACAACCCCTCTGCCTCTCTTTTCTGCAACCACTCATTTACATATTTTTTTGCACTTTTTAATGTTGTGCATTTCAGATCGGTTTCCTGCACGTACTTAATAAAATATTTTATATGTTTCCAATAACTCTTGTAGGTGTTAAAGGAAAATATTTTGTCTTTCTCCGTTCCGTTCTTCATAGCCTCTTTTTTGCTTTCGCCAAAGGCTTGCATACTTGTCAATTTATCGTATGCTTGCTGATGAAGAGTTTTAGAATAAGCTTTGTTTTTTCTTCCCATCAGAAAAACCTCCTTTCTCTGATGTTCAAATGGTGTTAAAGCTAAAGCCGCCTCCTGCAAGAATTAAATTCTCTGCATTCAGCAAAATACACTTTTTAAGGTCTTATGTGTGACCGGTTTGGAATTAAATTCCGACACTTTTTCTTCTTGCTTATGTGTGCAGCCTTATTTATTATTTTAATCACTTTCTACGGCAGTTAAGGTTCTGTCGGCTTTTTGTAGAGTACAGCATCTCTCCGGCAATTTGTCAGTATGTCCGGCTACATTCAACGATACGTTTGCTTACAATGTGCTTTCAAAAGATTACTTACACAAAGGTCAATGATACATTTTTTCAATTCACAAGGTTACTGCGACAAGCCTATGTATCATATAGGTGTATCAAACCTAAACGGCTTCTACATTATAAAATAATGTACCTCCGGCAATTTCCCGGAACGCTCTGAGCCTAAACACTATTTACCCTCGCTCAGACGAGCCTCTTTTTCATTTTCTATTATACCATACCCGAAAATGTTTGTCAACATATTACACTAAATCTATAACATAACGGTTTACCCGTACACGATATGCGCATACGGGTAAACCGTTATGGCAAAAAAAATAGAGGTCGGCGAATATTGCCGACCTCTATTTTTTTATGTTATGGTCTGTGATCAATGTTGAATGATTCGGTGTCTGACCCCGTTGTATAACTTACAGTTACATTTTCAGGAGATACTTCCCATGCCTGATTTACAAGACTAGAAGACATTCCCCAGTTTTCATATGTAGAGGTATTTCTATTATACCGAAAGACAGCGTAAGTATGTAAGGGATATTGCCGTGCGTCTGAATCTCTCCGAGGGAGATATGCCAGACTTCACGAACTACCACGAAACGGACAACTGGATAAAGCTACATAAGGACTTATGCCCTGCCACAAAGGACAAGGACTATTGTTACAAGAATGGAAATATCTATTCTATTGGGGAGTTCGTGTCTTTCCGTCAAGTCCTTAAAAGCTATTGTGAGGAAATCCGCAAGGTGCTTTGTAGCCGTACAGGGGCAGATTGTAAGCGTGAATTAGCTTTATTCCTTTATCGCTATTTCTTGCGTGAAATGAAATATACCAGTGAGGAAGCGTTGAATCTTACCCTTGATTTTAACGCTCATTTGTCCTGCCCTTTTGATGAATCCTATGTTATCACGGTGACTGCCAGTGCAGACAAAAGGATTGAGAGCGGACTTCCTTACCAGGGTTTCTTTTCCCTCTAGTAATTCTTTTACATTTGTTTTGGTGAGTTTTTTCTTTCTAAAATGTTCAGCTAAAGTGAAGGTACATTCAGGATAATTTGAACAACCATAAAACGATTTTTTTAATACAATATTGTTGCCACACTTAGGACATTTTCCTACAAGGGGTCCCGAGCGCTTAGTGGGAATTTGTACCCCTTATCGATACAAATTCCCCGTAGGCGCTAGGGACCTCTTTAGCTCCTTGGAAGCTGTCAGTAGTATACCTAATAATTTATCTACATTCCCTTTAGTAACGTGTAACTTTCCAAATTTACAAAAGCGACTCATAGAATTATTTCCTCCCGTTAAATAATAGATAACTATTAAAAATAGACAATACTTGCTCATAAGTAACGGTACTTAAATTGTTTACTTTGGCGTGTTTCATTGCTTGATGAAACTGATTTTTAGTAAACAGTTGACGATATTCTCGATTGACCCATTTTGAAACAAAGTACGTATATAGCTTCCAATATTTATCTGGAACATCTGTGGTATGGCGGGTAAGTTTTATTAAGACACTGTTTACTTTTGGTTTAGGATGAAAGCATTCCGCTGGCAGCTTAAGCAATTGCTGAATCGAGACTTGAGTGTGCAAGAGCAACCCTAGTGTTCGGTGAATATCCAAGGTACGCTTGTAGAATCCTTCTTCAACAATCAGATAGATGTCAGACGCATGGCTTTCAAAAACCACTTTTTTAATAATTTGTGTGCTTAAATGGTAAGGAATATTCCCAACAATTTTATACCTCTGTTTGTTAGGGAATTGAAACTGTAGAATATCTTGGTGAATTAAAGTGACACGAGTATTCAGTTTTAATTTTTCTGACGATAAGTTGAATAGATGACTGTCTAATTCAATAGACGTTACCTGTTTACTTATTTTAGCCAGTTTCGTCGTTAATTGCCCTTTACCTGTTCCAATTTCGTAAACGGTATCGGTTTCTTTTAAATTCAATTGTTTTATTATTTGGTTGAGTACTTTTTCACTCGTTAAAAAGTTTTGAGAATATTTTATATTTTTGTTCATGTAATCACTCCTTCTTAATTACAAATTTTTAGCATCTAAATTAACCAATATTTTATTATTTCTTTTTTCGACAAAAAATCTTTCTGAGAAAATGTTGCGATTTTTCTGAAGCAAGCGCCTCATCAGAGAGCTGCTTATTGCCCTCAATTATTTTTTCAGCCAAAGCCTTTTGTTTATCTGCAGCTTGTCCGGCAGACAAGGCCGCTTGACTTTCTGCTAATTTATTTAATGTTTCAAGAAGCTGTTTATCTTTTTCCCGGTTATGCTCTCTTTCTTTTTCAAGCTCCGCCTGCAACTTCTCCACTTGCCCCCTTAAAAATACTACTTCGCTATCCTCCGGAGGTGTAAACGAGGGTGTAAACGAACCGTCAACCGTTGACGACAACTTATCATCAACTTGTTTACGGTCATTTTTCAAAAATGCCTGTTTTATAAGATTTTCACCGTCAACTGATATGTAAACGACACCGTCAACCGTTGACGTAAACGGCTGTAAAGCTGTTGACAGTTCCTTACTCTTTCTTTTTTGATGAACAGCTTGCTTTGATACACCAAGTTCATCAGCAATTTGTTTTACAGTTTTACTCATAATTACACCTATTCCTCTGACTCATCACTATTTATATTTTCACCGGCATTTATTCTTGCAATATCTTTAAGAAATTCATCTCCATCTTGAGGGAAGTCTATCAGAGCCGTTGTATATACTCTTACTTTTTCTTTTCCCTCATCTTCTCCATAAAAACCTTTGGATTGAATAAATTTAATACCGTGCATTTGCATATACTCCATAGACTTTACAATGCTTCCCTTTGTCCCCTCTAATCGCATACCAACCGTAAGATGAGCCATAACACACACTCCTAATATTATTTTATTTTTTTAATTCACCTAAAATATAATCGCTTAATTTCTGTGACGGTGTTATTTTAACTGCAATATGACCGTCACGCTCAAGCTGTTCCAAGCGCTCGGCTCGCAGACGTTCCTGCTGCAGCTCGGCAACTATTTCATCATAGTATTTAATAACCGTATTTCTATCTGCTCCCACAGCTCTTGCTATTGCTGCCTTTTTTGTTATACCCGGATTTTCTCTCATATACTCCATTATAACATTCTTTTTACTTTTTCTGCCGTTCCCAGCTCTCCAATTCACATTGCCATTTATTTCATCACGCACAAAATTCATCAGCTTAACGTGTTCAGCCTGTTTTCTGCCGTTTCTTTTATTTTTTTCAATCTGCAGACCGGACAATTTTGCAATATCATCTCTTGGGAATGTAACATAGTCCTCATTATACATTTCCAAAGCACATTTTACATCATCTTCGGTAAATCGGTTTATATCCTCAATACTCATATCGTCATAAACTTCTAAAAGAGAATAAGCATCCCTCATCAGCTCGCCTTCTTCGATACAACATTTTTTTGCATATATAGCCAATGTCATTATACCATAAAATCTATGACCGACTTTTATTTCAGTTTTAATTCGATTAAGCCACCAATCATATAAATCTCTTTTTATAGTCCATCTGCCCCGGCGCTCTTTTCTTACTATCCGCTTTTCATACCAATCAGGATATTTTTCTTTTGCCTCCTCGATTGATAACCGGCTTTTCATCATAATACTTTTAACGTGCTGCTGTTCTCCGTTTGAATCAGGAATAAAAGTTAAAAGTTCATCTAAAGAAATTCTATCTCCAACCGAATAAGCAACAACAGGGTATTTTTCTCCCAGTTTGGTACACGTTCCAATCACTCTGAAACCCTGCATTATTCCCTGCATTTGCGGTTCTTTAATCGTAGAAGTAAACCTATTCCATATCTGCCGAGTCAAAGCATATTTCAACTCTTTCATATACAACTGATTTTGCGGATACATAGGAACAGGCTCATCCAAAACATAATATAAATGCAACCCGGTACCACTATTTACGACAAAGGTAGCCTTTGGCAAAATATCTTTATCCATCTGATGAAGCACGTCCCGGAGCTGCGGCATATCTACACCATCAAGGTCAAACACCAAAGCATACAAATACCGAGCGTTTTTAGCATTTCGCTGTTTTCCGTAATACGAAATTGGAGACATAATAGTAAATTCAGACTTGTTAAGCTCATTCAACTCTTCGAGATTATCCGTAATTGTATATCTTTTCCC
>JAZUAZ010000155.1:0-5365 GCA_045638245.1 Acutalibacteraceae bacterium
AGATAAAATTACTGCTGTTTTAGGCAAGCGTATAATTTCCTCGCTTAAATACCGTGAATATGTCCGCGTTACTCTCGGAAAAATCGGTGATACTTATGTTGCCGTACCCCTTCCCAGAGGCGCAGGCATTGTAACCAGTTTTACCAAGGCTGACGGTATTATCGTCGTGCCGCAGAACTCTGAGGGTATAGAGCAAGGCGAAAAAGTTGATGTGATTCTTGTCAACGATGACAAGGACATAGAAAAATCTATAATTGTAACGGGTAGTCATGACCCGATAATTGATGAAATAAATGACCTTCTGAGAATCAAAGGCTACCCTTATTCGGTTTCATCCTCTCATGTGGGAAGTATGGGCGCACTTAATGCCGTAAAGCTGGGACAGGCTCATCTTGGCGGTATACATCTGCTTGACACGGAAAGCGGCAGATATAATGAAAGCTACGTCGAAAAATATCTCACTTCAGAGGATGCAACACTTATTAAGAGTATCGGCAGAATTCAAGGTCTTATGGTCGAAAAAGGAAACCCGAAAAATATCTGCTCATTTTCTGACATTGTGGGACACAGATATGCTAACCGTCAGCTCGGGTCGGGTACACGAATTCTTTTTGACTATCTTTTAAAAACCAACGGCATTGATAAAAATGAAATTGACGGCTACAGAAACGAGGAGTTTACTCACACCGCTGTTGCCGCGCAGATTGCAGGCGGCAATGCTGACTGCGGTCTGGGTATATATTCGGCAGCACAGATGTACGGTCTTGATTTTATTGAAATCACCGTTGAAGAATATGATTTTATAGTAAGCAATGATTTTATAAACACACCTATGTATGATGCATTTATGGAGGTTTTCCATAGTGATGAACTCAAACATCGGATGAAAAAGATGGGAGGTTATACCCTTGGCTGAGCTTACACATCTTAATAAAAACGGTGAAGCAGTTATGGTTGATGTGGGAGAAAAGGAAATCACAAAGCGTACTGCAACAGCCTTTGCAAAAATAAAAATGCAGCCCGAAACCCTGGAAAGACTTCTTTCGTCCTCGCTGAAAAAGGGTGACGGACTTGCCACGGCAAGAATAGCGGGTATTATGGGTGCTAAAAGAACAAGCGAGCTTATCCCCCTTTGTCATAATATCCCCATTGAAAGTATTGAAATCACCTTTAAAAACAACGGCACCGACGAATTGTATATTTACTGTACGGGTAAATGCAGCTATAAAACGGGCATTGAAATGGAAGCTCTTACAGGAGCATCCGTTGCGGCACTTACAGTTTATGATATGTGCAAGGCAATTGACAGAAAAATGGAAATCAGAGAAGTCAGACTTCTTGAAAAAACAGGCGGAAAGAGCGATTTTAAAAATGATTGACAGCTATAACAGAGATATAAATTATCTGCGTGTTTCCGTTACAAAACGGTGCAATCTCAACTGCTCCTATTGCGGTACGAAAAATGAAGCGGGTGAAGAACTGACGCCTGTACAGATTGAAAAATTAGTGAGAGCCTTTGCCTTATGCGGTATAAAAAAGATAAGGCTCACGGGCGGAGAGCCTCTTGTAAGGCAGGATATATGTGATATTGCCGAGAGGATAAGCCGTATAGACGGGATAAAGAAAATTGCTCTTACGACCAACGGAATTTTCCTGAAGAAATATGCAGAGGAACTAAAGAAATCAGGTATTACCGCAGTTAATATCAGCCTTGATACAACCGACAAAGAGCAGTTCAGGGCTATTACAGGCTATGACGGACTCGACAGGGTTTTCGAGGGTATTGACGAGTGTGAAAGAGTCGGTCTTTCTCCTATAAGACTTAACGCTGTTCTTACAAAGGGAAAAAATGAAGATCAGGCAGAAAGTCTTATAAGCATCGCAAAAGAAAGAAAAATCGATGTCCGCTTTATTGAGCTTATGCCTTTTTCAACCGACGGAGAAAACAGTGAGCTTGTTGTCAAGGGTGAAGAAATTCTGAAAAGCTTCCCTGAGCTCAAGCCTTTTGTAAAGGAAGGTACAACTGACTTTGAAAAAAGTGTAGCTAAATATTATACTGCTGAAAGCTACAAAGGACGTGTCGGCTTCATTACCCCCGTCAGCAACAGATTCTGCAGCGAATGTAACAGAATCAGGCTTCTTTCGGACGGAAAAATAAAGCCTTGTCTTGGCAACAATGCTGTTTATGACATAATGGATTTCATTGATAATGAGGAAAGTCTCAAAGAAGAAATTGAAAAAATCATAATGTCCAAGCCCCGTGAGCACAGCTTTAACTGTGGCTACGGCAATCATCACGGACTTAATCTCATAGGAGGATAAAAATGAAGGGTAAAGTTTTATCAATTAACATAAGTGAAAAGAAGGGTACTCCCAAGACAAAAATTAATCCCGGTGTTCTTATTGAGGATTTTGGCTTTGAGGGTGACGCTCATGCAGGCAAATGGCACAGACAGGTAAGTCTGCTTGCAAAAGAAAGCATCGAAAAATCAAAGGGACTTCCCTCCGAAGGACTCTGCCACGGTGTGTTTGCCGAAAATATCACAACCGAGGGCATCGAGCTTTACACCATACCCGTCGGCACACAGCTTAAACTTGGTGAATGTATCATAGAAATCAGCCAGATAGGCAAGGAATGCCACGAGGGCTGTGCTATACAGAAGCTCGTGGGCAAATGTGTAATGCCCCGTGAGGGTGTTTTTGCTAAAGTTATCAAAGGTGGTAAGGTCTTTGAGGGAGACACTATCGAGGTGCTGTGAGATAAATCAGAACAAGTATACCCCTGACTTTTGGATTTTAAGTCAGGGGTATTTTAAAATATATGCTGCTTAGACTTTTATTTAAAATAGCTGTGACTCCACTGCAACAACCAGTTTTATAAACCATTGTACCATAAGGGCAAAACACTATAAAATAACAATACCACCATCGATACGATTGTATCAACAGTGGTACTTGATTTGGCGTCAGAGCAAGGGGTTTTGTCCCGCGCTACCGCGCTATCGCCTCGCCTTTCAGCTCTTCCTCTTGCGGTGCCCGAAAGTTTCTACGGCTTGGAGCGCCGAAAACTTTCGACCGCTACGCCATCCTCACCTCGCTTCTTCTCCCACCGGGAGTGCTTCGGTGACGATGCCCCGTCGGCGAAAACAGTCCCCCGGACTGTTTTCTTCCGCTTCGCTCCCTCCTTGTTCGAAGCCGTTTTAGCGACTTGCACGATTTTTAAGTGCTTGCCCGATACCCCCGGAAGCCTTATAAAATAAGGGTTTTCCGGCAATTTAGTCAACTAAAGAAAATGCCGTTTCGTCGGCGAAAAGGTCGGCAGAAAGGGCATTTTAAGCACTTTTCAGAAATGGTGGCGGATGGCGGCGGAAACCTCATATTTTATGCACGGCACATTTTTTCGACACCACCACAAAGTATTTTTTCTCTTAAATCCTTAAATGTCTTATCTTTGTGATGATAGTGCATCTCTATAAATTTTAATATAATTTTCCTAACAATCTCTCTTAACTCAATTAATTCCTCCGATTTTATAGAGGTTCCTTCATGTACGTACTTAGAACGAGCGTTATACAGCTTTTTCATTTTTTTAAAATTGCTTTTCATTTCTTCTGCGCTATTTGATAATAGCAGGGAGGTTCCCCTGGAAATCTGATAAGAAATTTCTGAATGTCCTTCAGCAAAAAGCATCTCTAATATGGTAAAAAGCATAATAAACTCTAATTCTGGAAAGCCGATATAATATGAAAGATTGTATGTACGAAGAGCTTTTTTGAATTGGTCATTTTCATCGGTTGAAGATGTAATTTTTTTGTATTCATCAAACCACACATGAAAGCTTTCTTTTTCTGCTTCAGTCATACTAAATTTGCTATTATTAAATCCAAGTGCATGTGGATAGTCTGTAATTTTACCATATCCACCCCATTTTAATTTACCTTTTTCAATTTTATAATTCATAGAATAACATGGATATAAATCTATAGCCTTGAATAGTTTTATAGTTTTAAAAAATGCACTGGAATTGAAAGACAGAACATCTGTTTCTTCTAACACTATTAAAGAAATATTGTCTATGGGCTGCACAACGCCATTGATATCTGTAAATTTTTCTGTTGGAAACAGATGGGTAGTAATTGCTTCGTAAAATAAAGTGATTTCTCGCGAGCCATAAGTAGCAGCAATCAGACTATCCATTTCACGCACTGTTATTTCCTTAATTTCACAGTTATCAAACTTCAAGCCTATTAGGGACTTGTCAGCATTTACAAGAACATGTAAAATAACGTCGCGTCCATCATCGATGCATTTATACAAAAAATTCAACCCCTTTATAAAGAACTTCAATTATTATTTTATTCGCTAAACGCCTTAAGAAAGCGTTGAAAAGCCTTGATTTGCTCACTATCCAATTTACTGATTTTTTCAACAAGTTCAAGAAACTCTGAATCCGTATGTAATCTTATAATAACATCAAGAACTTCATTTTTTACATTCCGTGGAGATATGTCTGTTGGAACATCCTCGCCTTGCTTACCTACAAGTTCTGATACAGTAACACCAAAATAGTTTGCTAACAACTCCATTTTTTCAATTCTCGGATATTTTTTGCCTTTGTACCAATCTGTGAATGTATTGTAGCTAACATCAATAGCTTCGCTTACGTCTTTACGAGATTTGCCTGATTTGCTCATTAACAAACGCAAATTAGCTGAAAAAATTTCTCTATTACTTGATTTCGCTTCTGTTGCGATACTCTTTTCTTCTGTTATAGATGTTGTTCCAATTAAATACTCAACAGAAACATTGAGAGCTTCTGCAAACTGTAAAAGTTTAGAATGTGATACATCACTCACACCAAGTTCTATTTTATTTATAGTAGAACGAGAATTATAACCCATTCTTTCTGCCAACTCATGTTGTGACATCCCTAATTCGCATCTTCTTTGACGAATAATATCTCCTACACCCATAAAATCACCTTTTTTATATTATTTTTTATAATTGTAGCATATTAATAACCAAAACTCAATATTTTTTTAAAAATGTACCCTTGTGTGCAAATTAAACTACGTCCTGTAGTTTAATTACCCACCTCAAACCCAGAGAAACAGGCACTTTCCCGCCTTCCCTTGACACCACTTGACGCCAAACACCCATAAATAGGCAAACCCTCCCGTCGGCGAATCGTCGGCGAGAGGGCAAAAATCTTATATTTTGAGATAAAAAAGAAGGGCTTTCAATTCCTTGAAAACCCTTATAGAATGGCGGAGAGCAAGGGATTCGAACCCTCGAAGCCGTTTTAGCGACTTACACGATTTCCAATCGTGCTCCTTCGACCAGCTCGGACAACTCTCCGTATGTT
>JAZUAZ010000156.1:0-5321 GCA_045638245.1 Acutalibacteraceae bacterium
GTGTCTCAAAAATCGAAACCTTTCTTGCATTTAAGTTATTGCCCGAAATAATATCCATTGCTACCTCATCAAGTTTAAAATAGGATTCTGTAATACGCTGTTCAACCTGATCCTTTTCAAGCATTGGATAACTGTCACTTGCCACATAATTTCGGGGCATTTTAAATTCTGCGTGACCATGACAGATCATTTTTTTAGCTTTAAAAATCTTTTTAAGCAATGGTCCTGATGGGCCTGAGTACCCACCGCTTGTAAGAATGAAGCATACATCCTTACTACCTGTAAAAGATACCTTTTTAAGATATTTTGTCATAAATCGAGGAATTTCGCAAACGTAAACAGGGGCACAAATTACAAAAGGCTTTTTAGAATGAATGGGAGAAAAATCCTGCTCCTTTACTCGCTGAAGTAGATTAACGCACTCATCGTCGATTCTTTTTGCAATTTCTTTTGCTATAAATTCCGTGTTACCGGTTGCAGAAAAATATAAAACCATAGAATCATCTCCTTGATAATATTATAGTATGAAAGCGGCGAAAAATCAATGCGGGGTATTGTATGTAATCACACCGTAGGTGTGGATGTAATCCTTTCGCAGAAAGGTATGTAATCAATCCGAAAGAGGAAAATGCAAGGTTTATGCCTTGATGACATACAGTTCGCTTTGCGAACTGATTACATACGCCTGACGGCGATTACATACCAATCTCTCTGTTTGAACATAACTAAAAAAATAAAACGGCACCTTCGGTACCGTATTATTTTTTGGCCCGCCCAGAGGGATTTTGTCCCGTGCTACCGCACTATCGCCTCGCTTCGCTCGTTGCCCTGTCGGCGAAAATGCTCCCCCGGAGCATTTTCTTCCGCTTCGCTCCCTCCTTGTTCGAATCTCTCTGTTTGAACATAACTAAAAAAATAAAACGGCACCTTCGGCACCGTTTTATTTTTTTGGCCCGCCCAGAGGGATTCGAACCCCCGTTCTTCAGAATCGGAATCTGCTGCGTTATCCAACTGCGCCATGAGCGGCTATAAATTCGGGCGACGGATATCCGCCGCCCTTTTTCTTTTACTCTGCAAGAGCTCTTTCAAGCCATATCTTGCCAATATCCATTGCACTGTAAAGACCTTTTTTCTCGGTCTTCTGTGCAATTCTATCATGGGGTCTTACATTGGGATCGGTATTTATAAGCTGAACAGACACTCTGTCAGCAACCTGTAATCCGTTGAGCTCCTTGGTTGAAAGAATCTGAAATACAACAACAAACTTGTCGCTCATATTACCGTAATAAATTGTGTTACCTTTTCTGACAAGGGGCTTTTCCTTATATGTCAGAAATTCATTCTTCTTTTTTGTTGCCATTGTGAACCTCCTGAATCAGTTATTGAGATAGGTTCTCACAAGCTCCTGCAAAAGCTCGTCTCTGTCAATTTTTCTTATAAGACTGCGTGCATTTTTGTGAGTAGTAATATACGTCGGGTCTTCGGAAAGAATATATCCGACTATCTGGTTAATAGGATTGTATCCTTTTTCAACAAGAGCCTGATATACGTTAGACAGAATAACTTTCATCTCATCGGGTGAGCCTGTATCAAGCTTGAACTGTATGGTTTTATCTGTCATAGCAAACCCCTCCTATCATCGGGTATAAATTATTTCAACATATATTATATAGTATTTTTTTTGATAAAACAATGGTATTTTAAATTTTTTTATAAAGATTTTTTGACAATTTTATTGTTTTTTGCAAAAAAACTGCCTGTTCAGTACAATAACGCCCTGCTTAAGATACAGTTTCTTAAGATTATCTTACGTTATTTCAGTTTGCTTGACCTTTAAAAATTAAAAATATATATTTAAATCAGCAAAGGAAGTGTTCAGTCTTATGAAAAGAGTTTTTACTGCATTAAAGTTAATGTCCGCTTTTATACTTATTGCTCTGTTTGTCGTACTGTCAATAAATCTATATATGGTTACATCTGTTTCCGACAAAATAATTGACCGTGACGCTGTCGCAAACACAACCGATATCAACTATATTGTAGTACTCGGTTGCGGAATTAACGGAAACAGACCTACCCACATGCTTGAAGACAGGCTGCTTGAGGGTATGGCAGTTGCAGAAAAGCTCCCGAACTGCAAGCTTCTGCTTACCGGAGACAACAGTGGAGACGATTATAACGAGGTGGCAGTAATGAAAAGTTTCTGTATTGAAAACGGATTTGATGAAAACAGAATTGTCACCGATGATTTCGGTTTTTCAACAGGCGAAAGTATTGAAAATACAAAAAATGTTTTTCACGGTAAAAAAGTAATTATCATCACACAGAAGTACCATACCTACAGAGCTTTATTTATCGCAGAAAGCATCGGACTTGAAGCCTGTGCAGTAGCCTCTGACCCGAGAAAATATTCAACCTGGCTTTATAACAATACCAGAGAACCACTTGCCCGCATTAAAGACTTTATAAAATACACTTTCATATATTAAATGTATTTTTGTGATTACCCTCCTCCACTTTGCACCATACTTTTTATGAGGTGACAAAGCACAAATGATTAACAGTATTCTCCGCTCATTTATAATTTATGTTTGCATAATTGCCGTTGTACGCTTTATGGGCAAAAGACAAATCGGCGAGCTTCAGCCTTCTGAGCTTGTAATTACGATAATACTGTCCGAAGTTGCATCTATGCCCCTTGAAGATATTGATACTCCGCTTATGCCGTCAATAATACTTGTTTTTCTGCTTGCCTGCTTCGAGGTGATTTCCTCTGACCTAAGTGTAAAATTTCCTTTATTCAGGAAGCTGCTTCAGGGAAATCCCGTACTCGTGATAAACAAAGGAAAAATTATCGAAAAAAATATGCATTCAATCAGATTCAGCATGGATGATCTGACAGAGTCACTCAGACTAAAGGATGTATTTGATATAAGCTCTGTTGACTTTGCTTATATCGAAACAAACGGAGGACTAAGCGTCAAGCTCAAAAAAGATTATCGTCCCCCAACAAAAAGTGACGAAAACAGTGATGACGGAACTATACCTTTTCTTATTATCGATGACGGAAAGATTATAGAGCGCGACTTCGATAAGTGTAGTATGTCAAAAGAAAAAATCGAGAATATTCTCAAGAAAAAGAAGCTTGAAATTAACGATATATTGCTCATGACCGCCGACAGTAACGGTGATATTAACATAATAAGAAAGCAGGTATAAAATGAAAAGGGTTATTCTTTCAGTTTTTATAACCGTATTTGCAATTCTTCTCAGTTTCTTTTCAGGTAGATTTGTTGAAGAAAAAATCCTTACTCTCGAAGAAGACTTCAACGGATGTTACAAATCTCTGACAAAAGACAATATAACCTACGCCGAAGAAGAACTGAAAGACATAGTGTCATACTGGGACAAAAGCAAAACATATATCAGCCTTTTTATAAACGGAGAAATATGTAACGATCTGGAAGATGAAATGAAGAAGTTAGAACTTTTTCTTCAGAATAAAAACACCGTTTCAGCTATGGAAAGCACCGGTGAGTGTCTTAATTTACTCTTAGCTATAAAAGAAAAAGAACGGCTTTCTGCTGATTCTGTACTATAACAAAAAACTGTCGGATATTTCCGACAGTTTTTATAATATTATGCTTTCTTTTTACACTCAAAGCAGACCCAACCGCCCTCGGTGTGTCTTTCAATAATCTCAAAGCCGTACTTATCGAATGCATCGAGTACATCCTGCTCTCTTGTGTCAATTATACCTGATGTTATGAAAACAGAATCCTCATACATAAAATCTGCAACATTCTCACAGAACATTATTATAACGTCAGCAACAATATTTGCTACAACTACGTTGAATTTTCCGCTTACTTTATCAGTGAGATTACCCTGAAGAATTGTGTATTCAGGCTCTTTAAAGCCGTTTGCTTCTCCGTTTTCAATCGCAGTCTTAACCGCAAGAGCGTCAATATCAACACCCACCGCCTTTTCGGCACCGAGAAGAAGCGATGCAACAGAAAGAATACCGCTGCCGCAACCTATATCTAGTACGGTAGTGCTGTCATTTATATGTTTTTCAAGAGTTTCAAGGCAAAGTCTTGTTGTTTCGTGAGTACCGGTACCAAAGGCAAGGCCCGGCTCAATGTTGAGTACCTTTCTGTCACCTGCGTCGAATTCATCTTCCCACGTGGGTCTTATGAGAAGCTTTTCACCGACAGGAATCGGATGAAAATACTGCTTCCAGTTGTTTTCCCAATCCTCATTTTTGCAGGCATTGAGAAGTATCTCGTTTTCAATATTTTCTGCAGAATATCTCTCACGAAGAAATGCAACTGCCTCCTGAGGATTTTCCTGAGGGGCAATATATACGTGTACGATTGCCTTCGTTCTGTCCTTTTCAAGAAGCTCCTCATCAATAAGGTCAATATGGGCAATTTCCCAAGCCTCTTTTTCAAGCTCACTGTAATCCTCTATATAAATACCGTAAGGTACGACCATAGAGGCTATATCCCCTGCCTTGTCAACGTCTTTAGCATCAACAACAATTTTTACTTCGGTCCATTCACTCATTTCTATTCTCCTTTTTAAGTACTATTGCATCAAGTGCATTCAAATGCGCTTTTTTTCCTTGCATACCTGTGCCGAAAACCGCAACACTGTTGTGCCACTCATCGGGAAGGTAATAATCTATTTCGTGTTCATTACGGTTCACAATAACAAGTATTGAATCCTTTTTACCTTTTCTTGCAAAAGCAAGACAGCCGAGCATCTCAGAAAGAGTGTAATACTCACCTTCTCTGAGGCAGTCACAACCGTGACGCATAATACCAAGGTTGGTATAATGCCCGATAAGCTCCTTATTTTCCTTGCCCCAAGGGTAGCAGAAACGGTTGAAGGGGTCCTTATAGCCCTCCATACCTGCTTCGTCGCCGTAATAAATACAAGGGACACCGGGAAGTGTAAACTGTATCACCGAAGCGAGCTTAAGAAGCTTCACGCCCTTATCATACTGCTTTTCAGTAAGGTGGTGACTGCTCTGCCAGCTTCTGTCACGGTATTCGCAGCTTTCACCCGCAAGCTGAGTAAGAATTCTCATCGTATCATGCGTACCTATATGATTCATAAGTACGTCGACACAACACTTGGGATAATTTTCTGTTATTGTAAGTATCTTATCGGAAAAGCCTTCAACCTTTCCGCTTCTTATAAAGGTAAGCACGGCCTCAGCAAAAGGATAATTCATTACGCTGTCAAGCTGTCTTCCGCCGAAATACCTTCTTCTTTCACCATAGCTGAATTTATTGGAGGCATCCTCCCACACC